>JBBDNC010000001.1:0-8954 GCA_040877875.1 Balneolaceae bacterium
GGGTTCGATTCTAATCAAAAATTTTAGAAAAACGAGAAGACACTATGAAATCTTTTTATAAAATATTCACGATAGCATGTTTAATGCTGTTTTCAGTACAGTGCGAAGTGATCGATTCGGATTTATTAAATGATCCGAATGCGGCTTCACTTGATAATGTAGATCCGGATTTTCTTCTGAATAATGTTCAGATCTTTACCCAGGAAATCTATTCGAATGCTTCGACATATGGGGCAGAAGTGTCAAGAATGCGCTATATGTTCGGAAGTACCTATGGGAATGCCGATGATTTTACTCCACAGGCATTTGATCTGAACCGGCTCTACGAGGAGTCGTATTCCGATATGTTGATTGACGTGGAGAATCTTATCCCCATTGCCGAGGAAAGGGAGCTTTATTTCCACTCCGGAATGGCGAAAACCCTGAAGGCATATGTCTTGATTACGCTGGTGGATCTGTTTGGAGATGTCCCGTTTTCGGAAGCTCTGGATGCAGAGAACTTTAATCCGGGCCTGGATGACGGCCAGGACATCTATAACACAGCGTTAGGTCTTCTGGACGAGGCTATTGCCGATTTCCAGAATGAAAACCGGCGCGCGTTCCCGCAGAACGATCTGTTCTATTCGGGCCATACAGGTGATGCGAAGGTTGATGCATGGGTC
Organism: Balneolaceae bacterium; assembly: GCA_040877875.1. Lineage (GTDB taxonomy): Bacteria > Bacteroidota > Rhodothermia > Balneolales > Balneolaceae > JBBDNC01. The sequence continues at coordinate 663 of JBBDNC010000001.1, forward strand.
AGGGCCGCCAATACGATTAAACTGAAAGCCTATTTGAATACCGGCAACACGAGTGAAATCAATTCCCTGATCAGCAGCGGTAACCTGATCCTGACGAATGCCAATAATTTCACATTCGACTTTTCTTCGAATGATGTGAACCCGGATTCCCGGCATCCCGAGTTTATCGATACCTATATCAACCTCCCGAGCGGAGGGAACTATATGGCGGTTAATTATCTCAATTTTATGTTGAATGATAAAAACCAGAGGGATCCGAGAACCCGGTATTATTTCTACCGTCAGTCGACATCCAACCCGACGGATGCCAATGAAAACACGTGTATCGGAGCTTCGAAACCGGGTCACTTTGATGAAGCGGATCCGTTCTGCCTGTTGAGTGACGGTTACTGGGGAAGGGATCATCTGATTGATGATGGTATTCCCCCGGATGCAGGCTTGCGAACGACGTTTGGTGTATATCCGGTCGGCGGACAGTTTGATGCAAATCAGGGTCAGTCGGTCACACCGGGCATGGGATACCAGGGAGCCGGTTTTGAGCCCTTTATGATGGCCTCCTACACTCACTTTATGCTTGCCGAAGCGGCACAGAATCTTGGAGCCCAGGGGAATCCGAGAGAATATCTCAGGACAGCCCTGGAGCTGTCATTCGAAGCTGTGTTAGGCTATGGGGCTGCCCAGGCGGCCGGGAGCGGTTTTGAGCCAAGTGAAGGCGCTGTGAATACCTATATCAATACGGTTGTCGATGACCGTTTTGACAGTCAGGGCCCGATGAGGACGATCAACAAGGAATATTACCTGGCACTTTGGCCTAACGGAATCGAGACGTATAACCTGTTGAGAAGAACCGGATTCGGTAACCGGAATCATCCCGACAAGCTGCAGCCTGCAAGGGCCAATAACCCGGGCGACTGGTACCGGACACTTTCTTATCCGTCGGATCTGATTGACAGGAATTCAAACGTCGGCCCGAAAGATAATCGCCGCGTCGGTCCGTTCTGGGATCCAAATAATGGCTCTGAAGAATTTAACTTTTAAACTGAATAGGATATTATCATGAGATATTTAAAATATATTGTCACATCCCTGCTTTTTGTGGCGCTGGTATCGTGTGACGCGATCAATGACCCGGATCTGCCGATTCCCCTGGACGAAACCATGAAGAATACGGGAGCCTTTCTGCGGATCTTGTCTGTGGAAACGGCTGCCTTTGACCTGGCTGAAATCGATGATGCTGCCTATGAAATCGAGGTGGAATATTTCGACGGTGAAGGGGCAAGCCTGCTGGAAAGGGTAGATTTTTATGCCTCATACACAAGCTTCGGATTAACAGCTGCGGACAGAAGGGAGATCGACGAAACAGATCAACCGTTCTTTTCGGTTCCTGCTTCGGAATTCAGTGAGGACCCGGAAACAGGTACGCCAAAAGCTACCATCTCTGTTCCGTTGACCGATCTGCTGAGTACACTGGGCCTCAGCCGGGATGAAGTCGGGGTTGAAGATCGATTCGACATCCGCTGGGAGCTCCATCTGACGGACGGACGAAACTTTACCCAGGGAGATGCAAACCCGGCTGTGGAAGGAGGAGGATTTTACAGTTCTCCCTTCTTTGCACGCGTTTTTACGGTTCAGGCCCTGGGCCCGGATGAATTTACAGGAACCTACAGGTTTGAATCGCAAAACGCCGGAGTTTTCGGATGGTGGACCTTCTCCGAAGTATTTGAAGCGGAGCTATCGGTCGACCCGGATAATTCCCTGAACGGCCGGGTCTTTACTGCTGAACCATATGCCGAGAACTGGGGGGGACTTGCACCGATTGACGTGCCTCTGAACCTGGGCCGTACCGCTACGGTTAACACAGGTTCGGCCGGGATCGGAACCGGTCTTGGATGTGGAGACGGACTGGCTGTTGGCCAGGTACAGGATCAGTCGAATCTTGTGATTATTGATGTGAGTGATGACAGCGAGTTTACGATGGTCCTCGGTGATAATGTTCGGTCCGATTGCGGTACAGGTCCTGTTGATGTAGTGATTACCGCTACGAAGCAATAGAAGAGAAACATTGACACGTTCCAAAATCTAAATTCTCCAGGAATTAAAAATAAGCCGTGCCGGCAACTTACCCTTGCCGGCACGGCTTTTTATTTTTCCGGTATTTTTTATAAGTCATATCGGATGTTGTAAATTTCGCCAATGGTTCAGGGATATTCCATTATATTTAATTTTTTGGCGGGTGGCGGAAAGAACGTATAATCTGCCTACCTGCGAAATTTTTGGTTTGGTCCCTCGAACCTGACGAAACATGTTGATTGAAATTACAGTGAACAAGATCCGATTAAATTTGTAATCACTATTCCGTTGATCCGATCACCCGTTGGTTTCATATTGGTATTTGCCGGGTTCTTTGTAACCCTTTTTTCCTGTTCTCCCAATCGCTCCGGGTTGGAGTGGGCCGTTGAGGAAGGGTATCGATGGGCGGATCTGCCAGTTTCCGGTTCCGGAGGCCCGGGATTCAATCTGTTATCCTCGTCACAAACGAATATTCAATTTCAAAATGAACTCAGTGAACGTTTTATAGCTGAAAACCGATTCTATCTCAACGGATCGGGTGTGGCTGCAGCCGATGTGGATGGGGACGGATTGACAGATCTTTATTTTGCACGTCTCGACGGACCCAACAAGCTCTATCAAAACCTGGGTGGATATCGTTTCAGGGATATTACCGAACAGGCGGGAGTGTCGCACGACGGATTTAACTCTACCGGGGTTGCATTTGCCGATGTGAACGGGAACGGGTTCCCCGATCTGTTCGTCAGTTCTCTGACCGATGGGAATGCGCTATATATCAATGATGGAACGGGTACATTTACATTAAAAGAAGACAGCGGACTGGGAAGGAGCCGGGGTGCCCATACCCTGGCACTGGCCGATATAAACGGCAATGGCTACCTGGATCTGTATATAGCCAATTATAAACCCCGCTCTGTTACGGATGTTTTTCCGTCGGAAGACCTTGCCATGAGAAGTACCGTGATGAGAACGGGAGAAGGCCTCCGGGTACGGGCCCCCTATGATCAATATTATACGATTATTGAATCGCAGGGCCGGCCGATTCGGGTGGAAACCGGTGAACCCGATGAACTTTACCTGAACAGGGGGTACGGCCGGTTTGAACGGGCAGATCCCATGGAACATTTTCTGGATGAAGATGGAGATCCTGTGGGTTTGTCAGCCGATTGGGGGTTGACGGCTACTTTTCGTGATGTGAACGGAAACGGATTTCCGGATCTTTATGTAGCCAATGATTTCTGGACCCCCGACCGTTTCTGGATCAATCAGGGAGATGGCACGTTCCGGGCGGTGGATTCCCTTGCCATTCGCAACCTGAGCTTTTCATCGATGGGAGTCGATTTTTCGGACATTAACCGGGATGGGCACCTGGATATTTTTGTCACGGAGATGTTGAGCCAGAGCCACCGGCGTCGAATGCGGCAGGCCTCTCAAAATATAGAAGACTCCCTCGGCCGGGCTCTCAATAACAGGAATTCGCTCTATTTAAACCGGGGGGATTCATCCTATGCCCAAATAGCTTATTACAGCGGCCTGGAAGCCAGTGAGTGGTCCTGGGCAACCTACTTTATGGATCTGGACCTGGACGGGTATGAAGACCTGGTCGTTGCCACAGGATATCCGTATGACTATCTGGATATGGATACGCAATTTTTTCTGAATGAACGAAGAAACGGACCCGCACAAACCACGGATGATATATTGGAATATCCGCCGCTTGAATTGGCAAACAGAATATTCCGGAATAACGGGGATTTAACCTTTACCGATCGAAGCCGGGAGTGGGGTTTTGTGATTGAGGATCTGTCCATGGGAATGGCACTGGCCGATCTGGATAACGACGGAACACAGGATTTGATCATCAACCGGTTGAATGATGAAGCTGTCATTTATGAGAACAGGATTCAGGCCCCGCGAATTGCTGTCAGATTGAAGGGGAAAGAGCCCAATACCAAAGGGATCGGGGCAAAGATAGAGCTTAGAGGGGGCCACCGTCTGCCGGATCAGAGAAAAGAAGTGACGGCCGGAGGCAATTATCTTTCGGGTTCTCAAGCTCAAGTGGTTTTTGCTGCAGAAGAACAGAATACGGATCATGAAATTATCGTTCGATGGCCGGGAGGAGAATTCAGCCGAATTACAAATGCAAGAGCCAACCGTATTTATGAAATTGACCAGGAATCAGCGTCGGAAGTTAACGGCCCGGTTTTACCAGAACCAAAGAGTGAATCTGACGGCCCGCTATTCGAAGAGGTTTCAGGGCAGCTCAATCATATTCATCATGAGAACGATTTTGACGATTTCGAGGTTGCCCCGCTCTTGCCTCACCGTTTGAGCCGCGTGGGGCCGGGTGTAGCCTGGCTCGATATTACCGGGAACAACCGGGAGGAGTTGCTGGTCGGTTCTGGCAGGGGAGAAGGGTTGTCAGTGTTTTTTCGGGACACGGATGGGCGTTTTGTGTCCGGAAACATCTCCGGCCTGACAGATCTGTTTTCGGGCGATCAAACCTCATTGACGGGTTGGGGAGAGGGAGAAACGGTACGCCTGGCGGTGGGCATATCCGAAGATGAACAGAAAGAAGGAGAGTCCCAGGAAACGTCCGCCATGATCTACGAGCTTGGAACTGGCGGAAAGGTGATAAGTCAACAGACGATCCCGGGTAATCTTTCTTCAACCGGCCCATTGGCATCCGCCGATGTGAATCAGGACGGATGGGTTGATATTTTTATAGGAGGTCGGTTTAGATCCGGCCAATATCCGATGGATGCCGATGGACGTTTGTTTCTTAACAATGAAGGAACTTTTGTTGAAGATACATCCGCTTCACAGGTGTTGAATGAAATTGGGCTGGTTACAGGAGCGGTCTTTTCAGATTTAACGGACAACGGATGGCCGGATTTATTGGTAAGTACCGAATGGGGAACCCTGAAGTTGTTTGAAAACTCGGGTGGACGATTTCGGGAAGTTACAGAAGAAAAAGGGCTGGATCGCTGGCACGGTTGGTGGCAGGGGATTTCCACCGGTGATTTCACCGGGAACGGCCGGCCGGATATTGTAGCGTCCAACCTGGGTTTGAATAGTCCCTATCAAATCAGGGACGGCCGTGAACTAAGGTTGTACTATGAGGATATAAACTGGGATGGAGAACTGGATATCATTGATAGCTACTTTGACAGGGAAACGGGGGGTTATGTGCCCCGGAAGAGGTTATTTGAATTTGGAACCATTCCGACAATTCTAAATCAGGTAGGTACGCATCGGGAATATGCTGAGTCTACAATAGATGAAATTTTTGCACTGGATTTTGACCGAATTCCCTATAAAAGGATCAATACCCTGGAACATATGATATTTATCAACGAGGGAGACGGGTTTACCGGAAAGGCTTTGCCAGAGGAAGCACAATTTTCGGCCGCCTTTCATGTGGGAGTGGGGGATATAGATAACGACGGAAAGGAAGACCTTTTTATAAGCCAAAACTTTTTTGGCTTCCCTGATACGTTTTCCCGCCAGGATGCAGGCCGGGGGCTGTTATTAAAAGGAGACGGGCAGGGTGGATTTAGAGGGATGTCCGGCAATCAAAGCGGAATCAAAATTTTTGGAGAGCAGCGCGGAGCTGCATTGAATGATTTTAATCAAGACGGCCGTGTCGATTTGGCCGTTACGCAAAACAGCGGAGAAACCAGGTTGTATCTGAACAAAAATGACCGGGCCGGCTTGAGGGTCCGGCTGGAAGGTCCGCCGGCCAATCGGTACGCAATCGGTTCGAGTATTCGACTGATTTATAGTGATGGAAGCAAAGGCCCCCGGCGGGAGATACAAGGCGGGTCAGGTTATGGGTCTCAGGACAGCAGAGACCAGGTTCTCGGTTGGGAGAAGAAACCTGAAGCCATTGAAGTACGATGGTTTGACGGGAGGACAGAAGAAATGGCAATTCCCGATTTGAGTCAACAGATCGTGATCAGGTATTGAAAGCTCGCTGGCAGAGACAGAAGCGGATAGCACCTGCCGGTTGGGTATATTGTTAAAATCGTGGTGCGTCAGAATGTTGAATTGAAATCCGGGGATCCGGCATTGGACTTGATTTTAAATGGACCCCTCTGTTCTGCATGTTCCGGCTCTGCACGAACCTGCCCTGGATACGTGCCATCTTACACATTACATGAAGGCTTTACAAAACCGTCTTTTTGCCCAATTTCCACATTATCGGGATTTTAAAATCCTCACATATGCATAATATGCTGTGGTTTTAATCCGCCGGCTGGCGGACAGGCTTTGAACTTGAACAAAAATCTTGGTTTTGCAAAGCCTTCTACATATTTGTATTCAGAATTTGCCCGCTTTTCCACAACTGTACCTGCTGGTATTGGAGATTAAAATAGTTCTGGCTTCGCTGCAGCAAGTAATTATTAAATGGAAAAAATTCATTTTTCATTTTCGGACGTTCAAAATAGTAGTTGTATCGCGGATCGTTTCTGTCATACGAATACGACCACTGCATATAATTAAGCCTTTGCTCCACATACCAGGGGGGACCGAATAGAATATAAATCATGCCCGGATCCGTTTTCCAACCTTCCTTAAAATTTGAAAACTGCTTATTTGCCTCTTCCACTCTCTCGTAATAGAGTGAGATTACATTTCTTGCACGGCTTGTGCTTTGTACATTGGAAAGCCAGAACCGGTCGATGGCCTCTTTAAGTGAATCCGAATCACCGATAGATAGCAAATTTTCATATTCCTTGTCATTCATCAGATAAGCTAATGGCTCAGCCAATTCCCGTGGAGCTTTTATCGAGGGATAATTGGCACTTTTAATCCCGAAATCCCGTGCCTTGAACAAACCCTCTGTATTTTCGCTTTCCGCATTTACCTCAAACCTGTAATTTCCCCTTTGGGGTAATGGAAATCTGTATTCAATCATCACGCTGCCGGGTTGTTCCAATACGCGGCGTGTTGTTTCAAGCTCTTCCTCATTGGAATAATCAATGCCTTTATAAGGAATGCTTGAAGGACTGTAATTATTAAAACTCATCGGCCGGGCCGCCGTTGTATCGGATCGGAATCTAATGAGCCTGGAATTTACAATAAGCGGATCTTCCGAACGGTTGTTGGTTACCTGAATGAGAAATCGAATACTGTCTTTCCTTGCAGGCACATCATAGGTTGTGACCGGTTGATAGGTTCCATTCCGTTCTATTTCACTTTTTGCAAGAAGCTGCACCGACGTCAGATTCAGCACATTATCCGAAGGGTCAGGGATCGTCGTTTGCGTAGTACGGGTCGTTTGTTTTCCGGACGCCTTATCGATGACCACCACCACCACCTCATAGAAGCCGGGGGGGACTTGCATGTCTCTTTCGAAATTGATGACATCCTGGGTGGTTACATATCCTTCCTGTTGATTATGAATGGTTAAATCTGTTCGGTAGTTATCAGAATGTTCTGTTCCTTCAATCCCGACAATCCGGACTTCAATTTCAATTTCGGCCTGGTTTTGATTTTCTACCTCTCTATAAATCAAACTTCCCTCAACAATATCGGCAGCAACACTGATAATCCCGTTATCATTTTCATCCAGGTATCCCAATGCCGACATTCGGATTTCAGGATGTCCATCCTGAAACTGATAGGGAGCGCCTCGTTCAATATCCGGGTTGGACGCCCGTGAACAGGATAGTACCCATCCAGCGAGAATGAGAACCACACTTGCTTTTAAAATATTACAGAAGCCTTTCATTTTAGTGTAAATTGTGCAGGAAAAACACTATATAGAGTTGTCAGTGCCTATCCACTCTGACTTAAATCTGTTAAAACCAAAGCAATTCTACAACTGTAATTTACTCTTTATATATTTTCTCTGTTATTAACCTAAAAAATCAGGTTTAATTGTTTAATTTCAACAGAATTGATGAGTAAATTGCAAAATATTTCAAAATCCATATTCGACTCAGTGGAGACATGAAACTTGTCAACAGATGGATATCAGAAGCACGCAGTGATAAGTGAGCGGGTTTTGATACCTTGCCGTTTGTCATCTGTCAACGAATGATTTTTAATTTATTTAGGAGTCTGTCGGACTTCGATTAATCTACTGCGGAAAAGCAGGATTTGGTCATATTACACACTCTTTTTTGTTAAATAGAACCACTATTCGCTTCAAAAGAGCTTGCAATCTGCCTCAAACCTGACATTCCCTCGTAACAATTACCTAAGTCTGACAGA
>JBBDNC010000002.1:0-8919 GCA_040877875.1 Balneolaceae bacterium
CACAACGATCTGCTTATCATTCATATTTCATCCAGTATGTGAAAGAACAGTTTTCTTCTGTCTGCCTCAGACGATAAAATCGTGTCCGAGACAGATTCCCAATATAACCTTATCCCCCCTCCATTGTCAACACAAATGTGACATTTATTTCAATAAAATCCCATGCCCCATTCCGGTTCAACATCCATTTGTTACAACGGGGAGATCTGTCGTTTCAAAAAATTCATTCAGGCTGACTCATCCGCCGAAGCGTTCATTATTCTCCCCCTGTCTTGGCTCTATGATCGGCACTGGAAAAAACAAAATGAACCAAAATTGGTTGATGCCCTCATCATGCAAATTCGCCGTATTCCTGACTCTCAGAAACCTGCGGATTTTCCTAACGGTTCAGAACCGGCAAAAAGTATCGTATGGCGGGAACAGGGGTTACTTCTCCTGCTTGTCTTCTTCATCCCCCGAATCGTCAGAGGACTCTTCCTCGTCTTTTATTTTCTTCTCAAGCGCACGCTGGACGGTTACCCGTTCGTCATCCCCAACAAATTGCTTAGCCTCCTCAACATCCAGCTCATCCAATTTCTCCTTGACTTCGTCAACCGTAAACGATGAGACATCCAACGGCTTGTCTTCCTGTTTTTCAGTTTCTTCCGATGCCTGAGATTCTTCTTCAGAAGCTTCCGCTACCGCTTTCGTTTTGACCTCTTCGACAGATTCCTCTTCCACAGGAGCCGTATCGGATTCCTTTTTCGATTCGGTTTGCGGCTCGGCCGGGGTCGGCTTATTTGATTTACCGGCACGACGGGTTCGTTTTTTCGAATCTTTTCCTGATTCAGGCGGAATATCATTATAGTCGACAAGTTCAATCACCGCAAGTTCCGCCGAATCACCCGGACGGGATCCGATTTTAATCACTCTCGTATAACCGCCCGGTCGGTCTTTTGCCAACGGCCCGACCTCTTCAAAAAGCTCCTGGACAGCATACTTGTCTTGCAGTTTGGAGAATACCAAACGCCGGTTATGGGATGTATCCACCTTTGCTCTTGTAATCAGAGGTTCCACAAATGTCCGAAGTTCCTTCGCCTTGGCATGAGTGGTCCGGATCCTGTGCTCCGTAATCAAAGCAACGGAAAGCGCCTGTAATGTTGCTTTCCGATGAGATGAATTTCTGCTTAGTTTTCTACCTTTCTTTAAATGCCGCATGGTTCGAAATCCTTATCCTTTTACGTTTCCAAATATTTTGACACATCCATGCCAAAGTGGAGGTTTTTCTCTTCAATCACCTCGACCAGTTCTGCAAGGGATTTTTTACCGAAATTTCTGAATTTCAAAAGATCCTGTTCATCTCTCGAAACCAACTCTCCAATAGTGTTGATATTGGCTGATTTCAGGCAATTGTAAGCCCGGACACTCAGGTTCAGGTCTTCGATACTTGTTTTCAACAGGTTCGCAATTCTCTGTTTTTCAGCGTCCACCTCTTCTTCTTCCTGGGTAAACGGTTCCTCAATTTTTTCAGTGATGAACTTCTCAATGTGTTCCTTGAGAATTTTGCCGGCAATAGTGAGAGCTTCCTTGGCATTAAGGGATCCATCCGTTTCCACATTCATGGTCAGCTTTTCATAGTCCGTACGCTGACCCACCCGGACATTATCCACATCAAACTGCACTTTCGTCACAGGCGTAAAGATGGCATCAATCGGCATCAGGTTTACATCCTCTTCAAACTCCTCCGAGAGTTCTTCCGAGGGGACATAACCTCTTCCGCGCCCGACTCTCAATTCCATCTCAACCTCGGCATCTTCTGCAAGGGTGGCAATCACAAGATCCGGATTCAGAACTTCATAATCGGCGGTCGCTTCATCGATCTCGGCAGCAGTCATCACCCCGGCACCTTTCTGGGTCACATGGATAATCCCGCTGCTCTGGTCCACCTGTTTGAATCGGACCTGTTTGAGATTCAATATAATTTCATAGACATCCTCTTTGACCCCTTCAATGCTGGAATACTCATGATCCACACCGTTAATTTTAACGGCCGTGATAGCGATGCCGGGCAGGGAGGATAAAAGCACCCGACGAAAAGAATTGCCGATGGTCACACCAAAACCGCGTTCCAGTGGCTGAAGTACAAACGATCCTTTACTGTCTTCGGATTCAGCTACTTCAAGGCTTTCGGGCATTTGCAAACTATAGCTGCTCATAATGTTTTGTTTTGAATCTGATTATTATTTAGAGTAGAGCTCAATGATCAACTGGACATTAATATTTTCCGGAATTTCATCCATCAGCGGAAAATTCAGGAATTTTCCCGTTAAGGTTTTTTTGTCAATTTCGAGCCACTTGTACTTGCTTTTAGGGCTGTTTTCCAGGGAATCCTGAATGACTTCAAGGTTTTTTGATTTAGGCCTGACGGTAATAACATCCCCCGCTTTCAATTCATACGACGGAATGTTCACGATTTGTCCATTGACAACGATGTGTCTGTGGGTGACCAACTGCCGGGCCTGACGCCGGGTTCTTGCAAATCCAAGCCTGAAAACCGTATTGTCCAATCGTCCCTCGAGCATCTGTAGAAGAATCTCACCGGTCACACCCTGTTTAGAGCTGGCCTTTTTATAGAGATTCCTGAATTGGCGCTCAAGCAGACCATAGGTATATCTTGCCTTCTGCTTTTCCTCAAGCTGGATAGCATATTCCGACTTTCTCGAAAACCGGGACCTGCCATGCTCGCCGGGGCCATAGGGTTTTCGTTCAAGGGCCTTGCTCGGGCCAAAAATGGGTTCCCTGAATCGTCTCGCTTTTTTCTGTTTGGGTCCTCTGTATCTTGCCATATACTTACTTTCTTATCGGTTTAAACTCTTCTTCGTTTTGGCGGACGACAGCCATTGTGTGGAATAGGGGTACGATCCTTTATGGTATTCACTTCCAGGCCACTGGACGCCAGGGCACGAATTGCGGCTTCCCGGCCGGATCCAGGGCCTTTTACAAAAACATCCACTTTCCGCAACCCCATCTCATGGGCAGCAGTCGCTGCCGTTTCCGCGCTTAACTGGGCTGCATAGGGTGTGTTTTTACGAGACCCCTTAAAACCTTCCTTACCGGCAGATGACCATGCAAGTACATTTCCATTCGAGTCCGTGACAGATACCAGAACATTGTTGAATGTAGCTTTAATAAAAGCCATTCCGTTCGGGTCGGATATCTGCTTTTTCTTTTTTCGTTTCCCTGCCTTTGCGCCTTCTTTGTCTTTTCTTTGTCTCTTCGCCATTTCAGTATCAGTCGTTCAATTGTTAATTATTTTTTCGGAGCTGTTTTCTTCCCGGCTACCGTTCTCCGTTTTCCTTTCCGGGTACGGGCATTGGTCTGGGTACGCTGCCCTCTTACCGGCAGCCCTTTTCTATGACGAAGGCCCCGGTAACTTCCGGTTTCAATCAACCGGCGTATATTGCCATTAATTTCCGTTCTGAGCGCTCCCTCAACCTTGAATTCATTATCAATCACCTGCCGAAGGGCACTGACCTGATCCTCCGTCCAGTCCTGGACCTTGGTATCGTAATCAACGCCGGCTTCATCCAAAATCTGGCGGGCTGTGGTTCTGCCAATTCCAAAAATATATGTGAGGCCTATTTCACCTCTTTTTTGCTTGGGTAAATCTATTCCAGCGATTCTTGCCATAACTTATACCTGTGGTACCTTACCTGTCGTGATAGATTGCTTGATGTTTAACTTAACCCTGCCGTTGCTTGTGGCGAGGATTTTTTTTGTTGATGACGTATACACGTCCTTTTCGTCTGACGATTTTGTCGTCCGGACTTCGTTTTTTAACCGAGGATCGAGTCTTCATAATAACTACTGTTTTAATTTGTATTCAACTTAAACCACATGTCAGCTTCATGTTAAACAGGGTCACAGATCCAAGGGAAAGCGCAGAAGTTAGAAAAACCCTATCCCTGTTACCTTTTGCGTTCTGCCTCCACCTGTCTCTACTTATATCGATACGTAATTCTTCCTTTGGAAAGATCGTAAGGAGACATCTCAACCTGCACACGGTCACCCGGTAATATCTTGATGTAATACATCCGCATTTTACCCGATACATGAGCTAATATCTCATGCCCGTTATCCAATTCAACTCGAAATTGAGCATTGGGCAAGGCTTCGATAATCTCGCCATCTTGTTTAATTGGCTCCTGTTTAGCCATGTTCCAAATTTAAAATTTCGTTTTTAGTGATCTGAGTAATATAATCAAATGTACTGAGAATTTCAGCTTTTCCATCCCGGATAACCACATCATGTTCAAAGTGTGCCGAATATTTGCGATCGGTGGTGACGATTGTCCAACCGTCACTGAGTGTATTCACTCGTCTGTTTCCCATCGTAACCATCGGCTCAATCGCTACTGTCATACCAGAGCGTAAACGTTCACCCCGGCCTTTTTTCCCATAATTGGGAACGGTCGGGTCCTCATGGAGATTTTTCCCCAAGCCATGGCCCACCAGTTCCCGTACAACTCCAAAACCGGCTCCTTCACAATGGCTTTGAACCGCATAGGAAATATCCCCGACATTGTTGCCATGAACCGCATGGTCAATCCCCTTGTAAAGGGATTCAAGAGTCACCCTCAACAACCGGACTGTTTCTTCATCACACTCACCTACCATAAACGTGTAGGCATGATCTCCGAAATACCCGTTTTTTTCCACTCCGCAATCGATGGAGACAATGTCTCCTTCCCGGAGGATGCGATCCCCCGGAATTCCGTGTACAACTTCTTCATTCGTCGAAATACAGAGGGTTGCCGGAAACGGGTTATCCGGGGATCCGTACCCCTTAAACGCAGCCCGGGCATTATTTTTTTGAATATACTCTTCTGCTATTCTGTCAAGTTTACCGGTCGTAACCCCGGGCTCAATATACTTTGCAACCTCACCCAATGTACGGGAAACCAACTGAGCAGCTTCCCGCATTTTATCAATCTCGGCTTCGCTCTTGAGATAAATCATCAGGCCCGCCGCCGACCTTTAATTTTGCCGGTTTTCATAAAGCCATCATAATGACGCATCATCAGGTGGCTTTCAATCTGTTGAAGGGTATCCAGAGCTACACCGACGATAATCAGCAAACTGGTTCCTCCGTAGAACATCGCAAACCCGGGGGTGACTCCCATCCTCGCAACAATTGCCGGTAAAATGGCAACAAACGACAAAAATATGGATCCAGGCAAGGTAATCTTGGTTAAAATATTGTCAATGAAATCGACAGTTTGCTTGCCCGGCCGTACTCCGGGTATAAACCCGCCCTGGCGTTTCATTGTATCTGCCATCTCTTTCGGATTGATGGCAATTGCCGTATAGAAAAACGTGAAGAACATACAGACGAAGAAAAAGATAATAGAATAGGTGACTCCGGTAAAATCGCTGGACCAGGCAGTCAGCATTTGAACCGTTTGATTCTCCGGAAAAAACGTACCGAAGGTACTCGGAATAAACATGATCGACTGGGCAAATATAATCGGCATTACTCCTGCTGCATTAATGCGAAGGGGAAGATATTGTGTGGTCCCACCGTAAACTTTTCGCCCAACAACTCTTTTTGCATATTGAACGGGAATCTTGCGTGTTCCCTGGGTAAGCAAAACACATGAGGCAATGACCAGAACCAGGGCGCCCAGTTCGACCAGTAAAATAATTGCATTGGGCGTAGTTGTAACTTCATTGATCAGGTTTGTTGGCAAGGCGGCAATAATTCCGATCATAATCAGAATGGAAATACCGTTACCGATCCCGCGATCTGTAATCCGTTCACCCAGCCACATCACAAACGTGGTTCCGGCGGTCAGGACGATCACACAGGTAAATATAAATGCCACATTACTCACCACGATTGCCTGGGGAGAGGTCGACATAAGGTTAATAGCAAAACCGATCGATTGGACCGCTGTAATACCTACCGTTCCGTAACGGGTCAGACGATTGATCTTTCGCCGTCCTTCTTCTCCTTCACGCTGCAGCTTCTGGAAATACGGGACTACCGCCCCCATCAACTGGATAATAATCGCAGCGGTGATATACGGCATGATTCCCAATGCAAAAACTCCGGCCCGTGAAAAGGCTCCCCCTACAAACATATCGAAGAGTCCCATGAGGCTGGAGGCATTCCCCGCCGAAGCCACCAGTTGGGATGCATCCACACCCGGCATGGTAACAAACGTCCCGATTCTGTAGACCATCAGGACCCCCACTACATAGAGGATCCTCCTTCGCAGGTCTTCGATTTTAAATATATTCCTAAAATTTTCTATTAGACTCATGAGAGATGACTCTACTGATATCGCTTATGCAATTTCATTTATGGTGCCGCCGGCAGCTTCCACTTTTTTTCTGGCGGAATTGCTACAGGCATGGACGTCAATTTCAATTTTCTTATCCATCTCTCCACCCCCCAGAAGCTTGACCCGATCTTTCTTACCTATCAATTCATTTTGAATAAGGTCGTCCAGTGTAATCTTCTCACCTAATCGGCCTGACTCAATAAATTGCGAGAGTTTGTCAAGATTCAACGGCTGATATTCTGTACGAAAACGATTTTTAAAACCGAATTTGGGTATTCGCCGCTGGAGTGGCATCTGCCCGCCCTCGAACCAGGGTTTCAGCTTATTGCCGCCGCGTGATTTCTGTCCATTATGTCCACGTCCGGACTGTCCGCCTCGTCCGGAGCCTTCACCCCGGCCGATACGTTTGCGAACCTTTTGGTTTGATTCCGGAGCTTTCAGTTCGTGAAGTTTCATGACTCTATTCGTGTTTAGTTTCTTTTATTAATTGTCAAAATCAATATCACTGACGTTTACACCCAGCCGTTCAGCAGGGTATTCAGGTTCATTATCCTTCAAATACTTTTTTAACACTGATTCCCCGTCGCTGGGCGATCTCAACCGGATCCGTACAACGTTTCAGGGCATCATAGGCAGCTTTAACCATGTTATGCGGATTGGAAGATCCGACAGACTTGGAGAGAATATTTTCAATACCCGCTACGTCCAGTAAAGCTTTTACAGGGCCTCCGGCAATCACACCGGTACCCTTTGAAGCGGGTCGCAGAACCACCTGTCCTGCTCCCTCCTTTCCAAGTACTTCATGATAGATGCTCCCGCTTTTAGTCATCGGAACACGAATCAGATTTTTCTTGGCATTTTCAAATCCCTTTTGAATGGCATCAGCCACTTCATTGGCTTTACCCAAACCATGTCCGACCACGCCATCGCGGTTACCTACTACAACAATCGCATTGAAACTGAAACGACGTCCGCCTTTAACTACTTTTGAAACCCGGTTGATGTGAACCAGTTTTTCTTCCAGGTTCAGATTCGATGCCGGGATGTTATGTTTTCTGCGAATTTTAGGCATATTTAATTATAATCTTGAATTTGATCCGCCGGCCGGCGGATGTGTATGGTTTCCTAAAGGTGTAAGCCCCCTTCACGAGCTCCTTCTGCTGCCGCCTTGATAATTCCATGATATTTATATCCGCTCCGATCAAAAACCACTTTTTCGATTCCCTGATCCAGGGCGGCTTTGGCCAGTTTTTCACCTAATATTTTGGCACCTTCCACCCGCGACTTATCCTTCAATTCCTCACGCATTTCCACAGAATTACTGGAGTTAGCCAAAAGAGTCTGGCCGTCCATGTCATTGATCAGTTGAAGATAAATATATTTGTTGCTTTTGTAGACCGAAAAACGCGGCCGTTCGGCAGTACCCCGAATCGTTGACCGGATCCGTCGTCGGATTTTATTCCTTCGTTCTTTTTTAAACTTGTTTTTATCCATCGTTGATTACTTTATCAGTTATTTAGCAGCGGATTTACCGGCTTTTCTACGCACATTTTCATCCAGGTATCGTACACCTTTACCTTTATATGGCTCGGGTTTGCGAAGGGATCGTATTTTTGCGGCAACCTGGCCTACCACTTCCTTATTGGTGCCGCTGATTTTGATAATCGGGTTCTTCCTTGTTTTCGTATCTACCTCCATGTCAATTCCGTCGGGAGGCACAAAGTAAATCGGATGAGAATAACCCAGATTCAGCTCAAGGACCTCACCGTTGATCGCCGCGCGATAGCCGACCCCTATAATCTCCAGTTGTTTTACATATCCCTCACTGACACCAATCACCATATTATTTATCAGGGACCGGTATAAACCGTGCAGGGAACGAGCATCCCGGCTTTCAGATTTACGTTTCACGACAACTTCATTGTCGTTTTTTTCCACTGTAATCTCCGGGTGAATTTTCAGTGAATTGCTTCCTTTTTCACCCTTCACAGTAATTACGTTGTCAGCATCAATACTGAACTCCACCTTTTCACTAAGGGGTACGGGTTGATTTCCTATACGTGACATATATCAAGAATTCTTGAATTAATAAATGCTGCAGATGATTTCTCCGCCGACATTCAATTTTTGTGCTTCCTTATCTGTCATCACTCCCCGGGAGGTCGAAAGAATAACAATTCCCAAGCCATTGAGGGATCGTGGAATTTCCGTCGCACTGCAATAAAGCCGCAGGCCCGGTTTGGAGATACGTTTGATATTCCGAATGACCGGATGACCATATGCGTCATACTTTAAAAACAGCCGAAGTACGCCCTGTTTCTCGTCATCAATATCGATGTAACGTTGGATAAATCCCTTTTCAATCAGGATTTTAGTCATGGCCCGTTTCAACTTCGATGCAGGAATATCCACACGACGGTGGCCTGCACTTTGAGCGTTTCTAATACGGGTTAAATAGTCTGAAATAGGATCAGTATGCATAAATTCAATTCTCCGGTTTTACCAGCTTGCTTTTCTAATGCCTGGGATTTTTCCTGACAGGGCAAGTTCTCGAAACTTGATACGCGAAACACCGAACTGACGTACATAACCT
>JBBDNC010000003.1:0-8833 GCA_040877875.1 Balneolaceae bacterium
CAGGGCTTTTGCCGAAGGGTAAAAAAAAGAAAGTTTTAATTGTGATTGGAATTCAGTTCTAATAATCGTATTTTTACGATTAATTAAAATTCTCAGACAACCAAAAACATGATGAAACAACCAGACAAAACAGCAACCCTGATTGAAGTATTTGACCCGGCCATGTGCTGCAGTACCGGTGTTTGCGGACCTGATGTAGACGATTCGCTGACCGATTTTGCCAATGATGTAAAATGGCTGAAGAGTCGGGGTGTGGATGTACGGCGCTACAACCTGGGCCAGGAACCCGAAGCCTTTAAAATAAATCCGAATGTACTGGCACGGCTTAAACAAGCTGGCACGGACGTGTTGCCCCTGATCATCGTAAACGGCGAAATCGCATCGGAAAGCGTGTATCCCGACCGGAAACAGTTAACCATTTGGGCCGGATTGGAATCTGCTGATCCCTCCTCCCAAAAAGGGTACATCAATAGCCAGAATGAAGAATTGTTGCAACAACTTGAACAGGCTGTGACAGATGGGAATGAAGAGGAACTTCGCACGTTGTTTGCCAAAGGCGAACAGCTCGGCCTTTCAACGAAGGAGCTTGTCCGGTCCATTCAGGCAGGCATAAATGACCGGCAAACCGTGACACAGCAACTGGTACAGAAAGCCAACGAACTGCTTGGTGTACCACAAAACGGCTGCGCCCCCGGAAGCGGATGTTGCTGAGCACCAACGATTATAACTTTTCATCAAATGAACGACTCGTATGTTATCTGAAATCACACCCTATATCTTCTTCACCGGAAAAGGCGGAGTTGGTAAAACCTCGCTGGCCAGCGCAACGGCTGTTAAACTTGCCGATGAGGGCCACTCCGTGCTGCTGATCAGCACCGACCCGGCTTCCAATCTGAAAGAGGTGCTGGAAACCGAGGTTACGGAGAAGATCACACCGGTCAACGGCGTGACAAACCTGCATGCCGTAAACATCGATCCTGAGCTTTCTGCCGAGGAGTACAGAAACCGCGTGATTTCCCCGATGGAGGATATTCTGCCGGATCATGAAATCGAAAAGATCCGCGAAGAGCTCTCCGGCGCCTGCACCACCGAGATTGCGGCGTTTGACGAGTTTGCGCGGTATGTAGCAGGAGACGACGAACATCAGCCGTATGATGTGATCATTTTTGATACCGCCCCCACCGGCCATACCCTGCGCCTGTTGGAACTCCCGGCAGCCTGGAGTGATTTCATCGAATCCAACCCTGACGGTGCGTCCTGTATCGGCCCGTCATCCGCACTAAAAACCAGCCAGGAGCGATATCAAAAAGTGGTGGAACGGCTGCAGGATAAAGATGCGACGACGATCTACCTGGTGACCCGCCCCGATGCATCCGCACTGCGCGAAGCCGACCGGTCCGGTAAAGAGCTTGATGAGATGGGGCTGTCGAACCAGATTCTGCTGATTAACGGCTATTTTGAGCCGGTGGATGAATCGGATTCGTTTGCGCAAAAAATGAAGGAGATGGCCGACCGGACTCTGGAAGAGATGCCACCCCGGCTAAAAGAGATGAAGCAGATGCGCTTTCCCCTGAGGCCTTATAACCTGCTGGGTGTTGACCGGCTGCGCGAAGTGTTTGAACCGCTGAATAAAGAGGAGATCCGTACCGGCAGTGCAACCATTGTAACTGAAGAGGTTGAAAATGAGCTGCCCGGGCTGGACCAGCTTGTCAATGATTTGATCGATGAAAAAGAGTACGGACTTATCATGACCATGGGCAAAGGCGGTGTGGGGAAAACCACCATAGCCGCAGCTATTGCGCTGAAGCTGGCTCACAGAGGCTACCCGGTTCACCTGACGACGACCGATCCAGCCGCCCACCTTCTTGATCACTTGGGCGATATCGAACTTCCCGAGAACCTGGATGTAGATCGCATCGACCCGCACGCTGAAAAGCAGGCATACATCGAAAAAGTGCTGCAGCGAAAGGGAAAAGAGAAGACCGAAGAGGAGCTGAAACTGCTGCGGGAAGATCTGGAGTCGCCCTGCACGGAAGAGGTTGCCGTATTTCAGGCATTTTCGAGGGCCATCCACCAGGCGAAACGAAAATTTGTGGTGGTGGATACCGCACCGACCGGCCATACACTGCTGCTCCTTGACACCACCGGAAGCTATCACAAAGAAATCCTGCGGAATACGGCGATGGATGCGGATAAGCTGAAAACGCCCTACATGTACCTGCAAGATCCGGAATACTCTAAGTTGCTGATTATAACTTTGCCGGAAACCACGCCTATTACCGAAGCGAAGAAACTGCAGGACGATTTGCGGCGTTCGGGCATTGAACCGTACGCATGGGTCGCCAATCAGAGTATGTCCTCAACACCGGTAAATGATCCGCTGCTCAAACAGCGTGCGGCTGAAGAACTCCCTCTGCTTCAACAAGTGGAGCAAACACATGCTGAAAAGCTCTACAGTATTCCCTGGGTTGCGGATGAGAAAGTAGTGTCATATCTGATAAAGGACAGGGAAAAAGTGAATGCCTGATTCAAATTAGAGAAAGATGTCTAAGAGTTTTCAATTCCCGAAAACTCAAACCTTAAACTATTTCTTGCGGCTGGAAGTAATGAAAATCAGGAACGGATGCTCGCTCCTTTTCAGGAATTAGATCATGCCATTCCCGCATTAGAAGAAAAGGGACTCATCCTATACATTCCACCAATAGGTAATTTTCAACAATAGTGCACGGTTTTTTACTGAAAAGGAACCGGGCAAATAGTTATCTGTGTACACGATAAACAGGTCGGATACAGGTTGGAATCTCCATTGTAATCGACTGTTTATATTAATGTTATCCATTTGCTCATTGTATTGGGTAAATGTAGTAAAATATAGATTATTAGTAAAAGTAATATCTAACCGCGTACCGATTAACCAAAATTCGGAACGCCCCCATGGTTCAGGCAATCGAAGCTTGTTGTAACTTGCACTCGCTGATATGTTCACATATGGCTGGAACCGATATCCCAGTTCTGAAGTTACATAAAAACGTGTTCCGTCAGCATAGAAACCTCCATACTGTGTTGAAATCCTATAGGTATATAAACTTTGAGGTACGGAATCAAACTCCAGTCCGACACTGTTCCAGGTATGGCGGGAATTTGCTTCGAGAAAATTCCCGGTAACATGAGTGGGATCAAAGGGGTCAAGCAATTCAACAAACCTGTTGGAAATCCAACTTCTGATGGAACTTCCACTGCGGAAATTTATGCTGTACATGAACCGGTTTTCATAATCGGTATTCTGAAAAGACTCATCGAAGTAATGGGAAGGACTTATTGTAGGTCCATGGCTTAACACCTGGCTTCTTTCCGGGAAAAACAAATAGCCCATCTCCGGATAGATTCGGATATAACCGTTTCGGGGCACATAACCGGTTTCGGCACTGAAGTCACTGCCCACATAATCATGCGCCCATTGTATCTTCCAGTTTCCGTCGGAATATCTCAAATAGGTCGAATGGCTGAATGTGTTTCCCGACGTTTCGGATGAAAATGATTTCAAAAGCGTAAAATTGCCGTTCCACAGATCATTTGATGTAGCAAGATTATATTCTATTCCTACATTCCGATTAAAACCGGAATCTGCTTTTTCAACATCGGCAGTAAACCGGGTGGACAAAGATTCTTTGTTGACAAAAATAAACCCGAGATTTGAACGATCGGAAATCCTTCGTTTGAGTGCAAAAACGGAAAAATTATTGGCGGGAATATTACGTTCGTCAACACGCTCAGTTTGCATATTCATCACTCCTACCCTCCAATCCCTGTTGATCTGACCACTCAGCCTCCCCCCGAATACAATAGGAGTATCCAGGCCGATTCTCCTGGAAAAGAAGGGGCGGATATTCCGGTTTCCGAAACTGGCAAACAGATCCTCATTCTCAAGGAAAAACTGTCGTTTTTCAGGGAAAAAGAGCTCAAATCGTTCGGTGTCGATGATCTGTTCATCTACCTCAACCTGGGAAAAATCCGGGTTCAGGGTCAGGTCCAGGTTCAGGGAAGAACCGATACCTATTTTAGCATTCAACCCGGCTTCGTTTTGGCGCGACCGGGAATCCGTTTCTTGAAAATTGTGATTTAATCCGCCCAACAGGTGGGGTATAATGGAGATATTTGCCCCGGTTGAGGGTAGCGGATGATCCCAAATCAGGTTTCCGGTATAGGCTAAAGATGCCGATGGAAACTGGCGGGGGACCGGTGCCCATCCCGATTTTTCCTGGAATGTAAGATCATATCTGCTGAAGTTGATCCCCCATCTGGTAATCTGCCTGTCATATCTGATGGATTTGAAGGGAATGGCAGCCTCAAAAATCCACTTATCCTCATAATTTTTTACTTGCGAGATCCACTTGTTATCCCAGCTAAGGTTGATACTGCCCCCATCGTGCATCAGTCCATCCCACTTCGCCCCGGCTGCATTTGCACCGAACGAAAACCCGTTGGTTTGATCGTTAAAAGTATCTATGAAAAGCAGAAAGTTATCGTTGTTTCCAAAATTAAAATCACGGCGAAGGGATTCAACGACATTCGGCCCGGGTTCACCTCGGTAGTTAATTGCAATGATATACAGGTATTCATCATCATACGTCATTCGGACATCTGTACGCAGCTCTGCTTTACTGGTATCCATCGGAGTGATCATATGGAAATCGGTAGCTACATTGCTCTTCTGCCAGGCAACCTCGTCCATTTTACCGTCTATGGTGACAGGAGTCGTTGTTTTTTTAATTTGTAGTTGATAGGAGTCATTAATTTTTTGGCTATGTGCGGGTAAAAATTGAATCAGAAGCAGTAATCCTGTAAAAAACGTTTTTAAAAAAGTCATCTATAGACAGTCACATATTCTTCGTTAGGCATTGAACACGGGCAGAAAGGAGTCCGAATATAAAAAATAGATCTGTTATCAAGTACCCCTATTCTGAAGTTTTATTATTCCTCTTAACAACAGCCATCGTCACATTTTTCACAAAAAGGTAGATAAGCAGATAGCATAGTATGAAAACCGGTGACCTGATGATGAATGTAACGTGCTTCTAACAGATAAGGAGAAAGTAACTATTTTCACACCTATACCGATCAATCTGACCTCCCCCTACAAAACAGGAGCATTGTAAAATAGAGTTTTTCGGATAATTTAGGGATGCGGTAAACCCGTAACATAATCTACATCCCCATAAAAAATTTAATCAGCTATACATCTGACAGGCCTTCCCAGGCTCTTTAAAAAACTATTCTCTGTTACATCCCCGTTATCATGTTCTACAAAATAATAAAAGGCATTGTCGTTATCTTCCATCGAAGAACTCCACCAATAACCCCGTAGGCCCATATTATAGAACTCACCTCTTGCGTTTCGGGCACCACTGGGCATTGCAGAAAATCCACTTTCATTTGTAGCACCGGTATTAGGAGAATTCCAATATTGCGTATCAGTTACTTTCATCTTTCCTCCAGCATTCTGACCCAAATAATCTGTTAATGCTATCCACTCAGAACTGGAAGGTACATGCCAACCTTCAGGACAAATACCCCTCAAATCATTCACAGCATACCAGTTATACAATTTGCCATAAAGTTCATTAAACTGACTATCATGATTGTAAAATGACCAGGCACCGATGTTTAGATTTTCCCATTCTTCATTATCGATCACATTCTGGATTCCTTCGCCGTTACTATATTCACTTGTCCGTAAATTATCAGCCATCCACAACTGATCTCCGATTTCTACGACTTCATAAATATTGCCTTCAACATCTTTCATCCCTGTTTCAAAAAAAGCTGTAACTTCTCTGTCCTGAGTAAGAGTTATTTGAACCTCAGGTTCACTGCCCGTAATATTCCCTTCCCATCTATTAAAATAGGAACCCCTTTCCGCATTTGCTGTAAGTTTTAAGATTGTACCATGGGGATAATCTGTTGTTTTTGCCGGGACAACTTCCTCCATTACCGAGCCTTCGCCTTCAATATTAATAGTCATCGCATACTCCTGTTTTTTGAACAAGGCGGTAATATTTTTATCAGAACTCATCAAAATAGTTGCCGGATTTGAATTTCCAGAAAGATCTCCGCCCCAACTCTCAAATACCCAATTATCATTTGCAGTAGCTGTAATTTCTGCAACTTCCCCTTCATCATATTCTGCCTGAACCGGACTAATAGATCCAGCCTCAACGGGTTCCACCGAAGTTGTTAATTGATAGACAGGTGTACTCTCCGTTGAACATGAACTAATGATTAGAATGGATAACAGCAGGATACTTGATTCGTATAAAGATTGCATAAACGCCCTTTAATGGTGAAATGACAAGTTAATGAACAGGTATTTTATTTACGCTTCATTTTTTAGTGAATGTATAGAAAAGCCTCAGCAGTGTCCAATTTAATAGTTACAGTACAGGTCTCGAGTAATTTGAAATCTTACTTACTCCCTGGCTGACCAGGCCAGGCCGTCCGGATTATTAAATCCTTTGATCTCTCTTGTCACTTTAAGAGTCCTTAAATCAACCTCAACAACCTTGCCGGCTGTACTCACGGAAATATATACCCGTGTACCGTCAGGCGTCATCTGCATTCCTTCCGATCCCCCGCCAACATCGATGCGTGCGACCTCCTTCCGGGTCTCCCGGTCAAAGACAAGGACCTCATTCCCCTGAAGGTCAGCGACAAACACCCGCCGGCCATCCGGCGTGAATTTCAGCCTGTTGGAAAATTTGGTATTCAGCGATAGGGTTTCAACGATTTGTTTGGATCCGACATCAATCACCGAAATGGTTGAATTGTTTACATTGGAAACCCACAGTTCGCGTCCATCCGGTGATACGTCAATTCCCTCAGCCCGCGGACCCGTCGGAATCACGGTAAGTTCCCAGCCGGACCCCTCCTCCGTCCGCTCGAGAATACTTGCAGTACCCGGCCCCATATTCGTCGTGAAGATTCGCTGTTCACCGGAAGTTACAACAATCATGTGCGACTGAGGCTGACCGGTGCCCAAAACCCAGTCGATTTCCTCCGAATTCGGATCATAGCGCCCAATCGTCCGTGAACTTTCATTTGCAAAATAGAGTTTACCCCCTGCAATCCAGAGGCCATGAATCGGGCTGAGCGGGGCCAGATCAATCCCCTCCACCAGGCTTTGGGATTCCAGATCAATCACGGTAATGGAACCGGCGCCGGTATTGGATACATACGCATACCGGCCGATCGTGGCAACTTCATGGGGGTTGGCATTGGCCGGTATTCGTTGAATGATTTCGTGCGATTCGGGATCGACGATCGTTAGAAGATCCCCGCTTTTCTCACCTACCAAAAGCGCGGGGTTCGGGGTCGTCTGACCCTTAACCATCCCGGCTGAAACAGATAGAATAACCAGCAGGCTAAAAAGAAAGGACGACAGGATTCTGCAAAGAATGTTAAACCCGAACAGCTTTTCCAAAAACAGACAGATCTTGTTCATAAGAGAATGAATTTTGTAATTCCGGTTAAAAGGCCGGCTAACCCCGTGTATCTATTTATGTCTCAAAATATAACGCAAAGAACAGATTCTCCTAAAAAATAAAATGCGATGCGGAAGTGACAGACATGAATCCGAAAATATCCATTTAAAAAGTTTACGAATCTTCTCTGAATTTGATTATAGTTGAAGATCATAATCCAACACTGATGAGCTTAAACCTGCTGTAGCACAGCCAACAACAGATATCTTCATCCATCGATAATGTTAGTCTTTGCAGACCATAAACATTGATCGAACCCATTTTACATGAAATTCCAACTTATTGAACCTTCGTTATGACTTTCCGATTAATTTTAGTGGCTTTTATTTTTCTATTTGCAGAACTATTCAACCCGATCGTAAAACCTGTTCAGGCTCAGGAACATGAACAATTGCTTCCCGATCCCGGTGTTGTATCGTATTCTTTCAGAAACCAATTTGCAGAAGATGTACCCGGCACTCTTGATCTTATAAGAGATATGGGGATCACCAATATTGAGTTTTCAAACCTGTTTGGTAAAACCGCCGGTCAACTTCGGGAAATGCTGGATGAGAGGGATCTCATTTGCACTTCTTATGGAGTCGGGTATAATGATCTTCTTAACAATCCGGAACAGGTTATTGAAGATGCAAACACACTCGGGGCTAAACACGTACGTGTAGCCTGGATTCCTCATGATCCGCCCTTTACGATTGAGGACGCAAGGAAGGCTGCGACTGATTTCAACCGAGCCGGACGTTTGTTGAAGGAAGCAGGCCTCTATTTCTCATACCATAACCACGGCTACGAATTCAGACCTCATCAAGACGGAACCCTTTTCGATTATATCGTTAAAAATACCAATCCCGTATATGTAAGCTTTGAAATAGATCTTCTCTGGGTAGCCCATCCGGGTCACGATCCGGTATCTCTTTTGAATAAATATCCTGACAGATTTAGACTTATGCACCTCAAAGATCTCAAGAAGGGAGTTACGGGTAACTTTTCAGGATCCGCTCCCACTGAATGGGATGTACGTTTGGGAACTGGACAAGTTGACATTCCAGCCGTTTTGAAAGCCGCACAACATACCAATATTGAACACTTTTATATTGAGGATGAGAGCCCTGATGTGATAGAAAGGATCCCCGAAGCTCTTAAGTATGTCAAAAGCTTAACCGACTAACAACTTTCGTCAGAAGCGGTGAACGTATTTCGGACTATCAGGTGATTCAACATGACTTGTTGGATTATGATTTCATATCGCCCTTCAATAGCTTGACTGCATTCATGCATTTACTTTACACAAAAAAATA
>JBBDNC010000004.1:0-1160 GCA_040877875.1 Balneolaceae bacterium
CCGACCATGTTTGGATTCGGGGATTTTCAACCGGGAATGAGACCGTCTGACTATAAATAGTTATTCTGGCCGACCGAAAAACGAAAGTAGACTTTTCATCTGCCGGTTGTCGGTTCGTTCATTTCTCGCAAGTTGAGGCTTGAAAGCTGTCGGCGATTCCGTCCTTTACACTTTTGACATCCGGTCTGAAAATTTTCAGTAGTCATATGCATATAGACAGATAAATATTTCAAGTCATTATTCATGGACATATCGCTCTTCATAACCTGTTTTAATGACACGCTTTTTCCGGAGACGGGCAAGGCGGTCGTCCGATTACTGGAAAGATTGGGGCATACGGTCCGCTTTCCCCTGGAGCAGACCTGCTGCGGTCAGATGCATTACAATACCGGTTACCAGGAAGAGGCGATACCGTTAGTGCGGCGTTTTGTTGAGATTTTTTCAGATGCTGAAGCTGTAGTAGTCCCGTCCGCTTCATGTGTGGGCATGATTCATGATTATTATCCAAAAGTGGCAAAATTGACAGGGGAAGAGGAGTTGGTTGAAGGGGTTTCCCGCCTGATTCCGAGGGTACACGAACTTTCCCTGTTTCTGGTTGATAAGCTGGGCGTGGAGGATGTAGGGGCGTATTACCCCCATCGTGTGACCTATCATCCGACCTGTCATTCACTGCGTATGCTTCAGGTTGGAGATGCGCCGCTGAGGCTGTTGCGGAATGTGAGAGGAATAGATCTGGTCGAGCTGGAATCCTCGGAGGAGTGTTGCGGATTCGGGGGGACGTTTGCCATTAAAAATGCCGAAACCTCGGTGGCAATGCTCGGTGACAAGATCCGCCATATCAAACAGACCGGAGCGGAAGTGTGTGCGGCTGCGGATAATTCCTGCCTGATGCATATCGGAGGGGCACTGAGGCGCCAGCAGGCGGGCGTGAAGACGGTTCACCTGGCCGAGATTCTTGCTTCCACCGAAGAGGGATAATAGGCGACGTCCCACCCCCCTTTGAAATACGAATCCAAGGGTCCATTTGGTTGTTACGGGGCTCATGTGATCGGAGCCGGTGCGGATTCGTATTTCAAAGGGGGGTGGGACTCTGCCAATGCGACTTGTGCGTTAACAGTTTAAAAGCCCGGGCCGGTATGGATTCGTTTTCCGGGAGAGGG
>JBBDNC010000004.1:1260-8760 GCA_040877875.1 Balneolaceae bacterium
GGCGGGTATCTGGCGGATACTCAACTGAGAAGAAACATCGGCCATGCGACGCAGACGATCCGGAAAAAGCGTGGACAGGTAGTCGGGGAGATGCCTGACTGGGAGGCGTTAAGGGAGGCCGGAAGCCAGGTGAAACGTAAGGTGATGCGGCACCTGGACCAGTACCTACTGCAACTCGAAGAGTCGGTACAAAAAGCGGGGGGTCACGTTCATTGGGCCAGGGACGGCAAGGAAGCCAACCGTATTATTGTGGATCTGGTTAAAGGAAAGAATGTCGAGGATGTGGTGAAAGTCAAGTCTATCACGACGGACGAAATCAAATTGAACCGGGCGCTGGCCGATGCCGGAATCATGGCCCTGGAGACCGACCTTGCAGAATTGATTGTTCAAATGGCAGGCGACGAACCTTCTCATATTCTGGTACCGGCCATTCATAAAAACCGGGCGGAAATCCGCGAACTGTTTCGCGAAAAACTGGGCAACCGGGAGCTGACTGATAATCCTGAAGAGCTGGCCGAAGCAGCCCGGATGTATCTTCGGAAAAAATTCCTGAATGCCAGGGTCGGCATCAGCGGCGGGAACTTTGCCATAGCCGAGACCGGGACCGTTGCCGTCGTGGAATCCGAGGGAAACGGAAGGATGTGTACCACGCTGCCCGACACCCTGATTTCAGTTTTGGGAATTGAAAAAATCCTTCCCACCTGGCGGGATCTCGAAATCTTTATGCAGCTTCTACCCCGTTCTTCGACAGCCGAAAGGATGAATCCGTACAATACGTTTTGGACCGGTGTAACAGAAGGGGACGGCCCGCAGGAGTTCCATCTGGTGCTTCTGGATAACGGCCGCACACGGGTGCTGGACGATGAGACGGGACGGCAGACCCTCCATTGTATTCGCTGCAGTGCGTGCCTGAACGTATGTCCGGTGTATGAACGAACCGGGGGGCATGCTTACCATTCGGTTTATCCGGGTCCGATCGGTGCCATTCTGACTCCGCAATTGAAGGGCCTGGAGGACGAAGGTGTAGCTTCCCTGCCCTATGCCTCGAGCCTGTGCGGAGCCTGCTACGAAGTCTGTCCGGTCAAGATCAACATACCGGAAGTGCTGGTTCATTTGAGGGGACAGGTGGTGGACCAGACTAAACGTGGGGGAGGGATCAAAGCGAAGACAGATCCCGAGCATATCGGCATGAAACTGATGGGACGGACGTTTCGCAGCAGGTCCCGGTACGAACGGGCTCAGAAGATGGCCCGGGCCGGCCAGGGTTTGTTTGTACGGGACGGGGTGATTTCGAAACTGCCCGGACAGCTTTCCAAATGGACGGAGGTTCGTGACTTGAAACCCATCCCCGACCAGACGTTTCGAGAATGGTGGAGGGCAAGGTCATGAGTTCATCCAAAGAGATTA
The DNA here is from genome assembly GCA_040877875.1 of Balneolaceae bacterium. Lineage (GTDB taxonomy): Bacteria > Bacteroidota > Rhodothermia > Balneolales > Balneolaceae > JBBDNC01. The sequence goes on from JBBDNC010000004.1 coordinate 2,668, forward strand.
TATTGAAACGAATTCGCCAGGCCCTGGAAGATGTGCCGGAAAATGAAACCATCCATGGGCAAGAGGATTCGGCAGAAAGAACCTATCATCAGACGGACAGTTTGGGACCGGACGAACGGCTCCGTCAATTTGCCAATCGGGTAGGAGAATACAAGGCGAACGTCCGGATCATTCGGGAAAACGACTTGCCCAAAGCCATCGCCGAAGCGTGCAAGAACCAGCATGTGGACAGATTGGTGGTTCCCGAGGGGCTTCCGGAAGACTGGCTGCCGGAAGGGGTGGAAAAACTTTATGACAAGAAAGGCTCCCTCAGTCACCGGCACCTTGATGAAAGCGACGGAGTGATCACCACCTGTTCGCTGGCCGTGGCCCAAACCGGAACGATCGCATTGGATGGAGGGCCGGGGCAGGGCAGGCGTGTGTTAACCCTGTTGCCCGACTATCATCTCTGTGTGGTTCGGGCAGAACAGATTGTCGGGATCATCCCGGAGGCGTTTGCCGGACTCGAAGAAAAAGTAAAAACAACCGGGGCACCGGTTACCTTTATTTCCGGTCCGTCGGCAACGTCCGATATCGAACTGAGCCGGGTGGAGGGGGTCCACGGGCCGAGGCGGCTGGACGTACTGGTTGTGAGAGAATAAAGCTTTTGAATTGTCGTCGGGTTTTATCTTCCAATTTTAAATCTATCAGAACAATGAAAAACAACAGAAGAGATTTTTTGAAAAAACTCGGATTTGCGGGACTCACGTTGCCGGGAATCAGTTTGTTTGGTACTGGACAGAAGCAGGATGAGGATCCTTTTCATCGTCCGTATCGTCAGCGTTTCAATATGCACGGTTATGCTGCGCCCAAACTGGATACGGTTCGAATAGGTATTATCGGGCTGGGAAATCGCGGTTCAGGAACAGTGAGCAGGTTGGCCAGTATCGAAGGTGTGGACATTAAGGCCTTGTGTGACTTAGAGTCCGACCGGGTCGAAGCGGCTGCCGATTCCCTCAAGGGAACTTCCCACAATCCGGACGGTTACTCGGGGGGTGAGGACGAATGGAAGAAGGTCTGCGAACGGGAAGATATTGATTTGATCTCTATAGTTACCCCGTGGCACCTGCATACCCCGATGGCTGTCTTTGCCATGGAACATGAAAAACATGCCTATACTGAGCTTCCCGCCGCTCAAACGATTGATGAATGCTGGGAGTTGGTGGAAACATCGGAAAAGACGCGAAAGCATTGTGTGCAGATTTCAAGTTCCTGCCATGACAGTATGAAGGCTATTGTTCTAAATATGGTCAGGAAAGGATATTTCGGAGAAATTATCCATGGCGAAGGTGCCTATATTCATGATCTGCTGGAAAGATACAACTTTGACAAAGATATGTATCATAATAATTGGAGGCTAAAAGAAAATATTAACAGAAACGGAAATCTTTATCCCCAACACGGACTGACTCCTATAGCCCAGATGATGGATCTCAATTATGGAGATCAAATGGACTATATGGTATCGATGTCCAGTAATGACTTTATGATGAATAAGAAAGCAAATGAGCTTGCCGAAAAAGACGATTTTTGGAAACCCTATACTGATTGGGATTATCGCGGTAATATTAATTCCAGTATTATTCGTACCCATAAAGGGCGCACTCTGATGATCCAGCATGATGTGAGCTCTCCCCGGCCCAATGTTCGTTTCGATCTGATAAGTGGAACCAAAGGGACCTTCAAGGCGGGTCCGGACAGAATATCCACCAGTCACGATGGTTGGGTGTCAAAGGAAGAGTTCGATTCACTGGTAGAAAAATATACCCCGGAATTGACCAAGCGGTTTAATAGAATGCTTCGTGAGTCAAAAGCGGGTGAGGCAGGACATTCTTATTATAATGTAGATGCGAGGGATTGGCGTCTGATCGATTGTCTTCGTAACGGACTGCCTGTAGAAATGGATGTATATGATGCCGCGCTAACGAGTTCAATAATTCCGTTGAGCGAATGGTCTGTAGCCAATGGATCCAAACCTGTTAAGGTACCGGACTTTACCGGCGGTGCATGGAAGCACAATGAACGGGGAATGGACGTTGAACTCAAGAATGGAGGAGGAACAACGAAGTTGATTTAGCAGATTGGGGGCCTCTGATTTTCCAGACCGTTTCTATAGGTTAAGAAGGACACGTATTTATGGGAAGGCTTTGCAAAATCACTGCGTGGGAATCGCTGTCGCTCGGAGCGCTACGCGTTCAAAAAATGAGCGTTGTTTTGCCCAATCCCGGTATTTTCGTGAATTTGAAATCCTCACTTATAGCTAATAAGCTACGGTTTCAAATTCACTCAGGTTTTGATCTTGAACAAAACCCCTGGTTTTTCAAAGCCTTCTATGGATGAATAACTTTCTTTGAAAGAATATTTTATTTTAATCATAAATTCAAAAACAAAACTATATACAGTGAAAAAAATTATTTTAAATCGCATTTTATTTTTTATTGCAGCAATTCTTGTAGTGCCGATGTCTCTGCTCGCGCAGGAGGGGGATCTTAAACTCCTTGACTGGGAGCCCAAGAGTCAAATGGAAGTTAAGAAGACCCAAATTCTTAAGCCTAAATTTCCGGTGATTGATATTCACAATCATCTAAGGGATCTGGAAAAGACGGAAGAATACCTTCATACAATGGATGAGGCAGGGGTATGGAAAGTTGTAAGTTTGGATGGTCGATCGGCTGATGATTTTTATAAAGAGCATCTAAAAGTCTCACAGAGTGTTTCTAAAGAAAGGTTTTTGGTATTTTTTGCGCCTGATTTTAGCAGGATTGATGAACCTGATTTTGGACTTAAAGAGGCTGAAAAACTGGAAAAAGCTGTACAATTGGGTATTCGTGGTGTAAAAATATTCAAGGCACTTGGCTTAACCATAAAGGATAAAAGCGGTGAACTGGTTCCGGTGGATGATCCCAGATTGGATCCGATTTGGGCCAAGGCAGGTGAGTTAGGGATTCCTGTATTGATACATGTTTCTGATCCCAAAGCTTTTTTTACTCCCGTGGATCGCTTCAACGAACGGTATGATGAGTTGGGAGCCAATCCTCATTGGTCTTTCTATGGTGATGAGTTTCCTGAAAAAGAAGAAATTCTTGCACAACGCAACAGGGTAATCTCCAGACATTCTAATACGACTTTCATTGCAACGCATATGGCCAACCTGCCGGAAGAGTTGGGACGAGTGTCGATGTGGTTGGAGCAGTATCCTAATATGTATGTAGATCTCAGTGCCCGGATCAGTGAGTTGGGCCGGCAGCCGTATACAGCTCGCAAATTCATAATCAAACATCAAGATCGTGTTCTATTTAGTACAGATACTCCCCCCAATACCGATGCGTATCGGGTTTACTATCGGTTCCTGGAAACGAATGATGAATATATTAACGCTGACCCCAGTCATCACCGCCAGGGTCGCTGGAGGATTTACGGTCTCTATCTGCCAGATGAGGTATTGGAAAAGATATATAATAAAAATGCTTTAAAAATTTTGGGAATGAAAAAAGATAACAACCCATAAATTATTAATGAATGGTGAGGTAAGATAAGGTTCTTCACTACTCCTCTAAGTGCCTGCATCTTAGCCATTAACATTCAACCATATGTTATCTTAAGAGTAATATTTTATTCAAAAAGTAATACTCCAAATTTTTCATATTCGTGAAAGCTTTTATCGACGGATTGCCATGCATATGAAGTACGGTCTTGATCGTAATCAACACGATATATATTTGCCTTCCACCGGGCACCCGATATTGGAGGGACATGATTAAAAGGTTGCAAATATTCATAGGGTATAAAGAATTCTGCTATCCATTCAGTGATTTTAGCACCACTTTCTTTTTCCCCTCCTTTTATAGAAGTCATATGCAGGGTTTGCCATTTTTTTTCATAGTCAAAAGGCTGCCATCGAGTTTTGAATCCCATTTTATCTGAAATGAAGAGCAATAATTCATAATTCAATGGAGAAAGTTCATATTCAAAGTAGAAGGGCAAGTTATCATCTGGCTTAAGAAAGACTTCGACGACATCCTCTTTCCATAATTCCATAAAATCGGAATCCATGGATGCATTTAAAAATTTGTCTTCACAATGAAAGAGAAAATAAATTCCGGTTTCAGAGTATAAAACTTTAACATAAGTAGATAACTCAACTTCCTCTTTACTTTTATTAAGTGGATTTATCTCTAGCCAATTTGTTTTTGACCAGTTTTTGGATACACCTTTTCCTGTTATTTCAAAATCATTTGTTTTATTAACTATTAAAATATTTTCATTTTTATATTGTGAGTATAATACTTGAATAAGTAATAAATTTAAAAATAAAATAATAGATAATATTTTACATAAATATTTCATAATAAAAATAATTTCAATACTTTAAAATTTAAGAGAGGGCTTTGCAAAACCGCAAACAAAACTCGGGGATTCGATCATTGCATTTTCACTTCCGGATTGAATATAGCAAAATGTTTAACTTGACGGTTTCTGCAAGGATAAAATAGTTTCCCTTTTAACCCTTCTGGAACGCAGCCTTTATTGTTGTATATTTTAATAAAATCGGAATGTGCATTTACTTAACCCAGGTTTTTATGACCCACTCATTCTCCTCCAAATTTCTCGTTTTAATCTTGTCATTAACAGTTTTATCCTGTGCAGTCAGGCAGCCGCCGCCCATTCAGGCTTTGTTGATTACCGGGGGCGGATGGCACGATTATGAAGTCCAGGAGGAACTTTTGACCGAGGGAATTGCTGAACGGCTGGGCGGAAATATTGAATGGACAATCGTTCATGAAGGAGATAAGGAACCGGACTACCACGTATCCGTCATGCAGGAAGAAAACTGGACGGAGGGCTATGATGTAGTGGTACATAATACGGGCTTTGGCCGGGTGAGCGATCCAGATTTTGTTGCCCATTTTGTTGAACATCACAAGGGTACTCCGGCGGTGATTATCCATGCATCCGTCCATAGTTACAGGTATGCGGAGCCGGCCGATCCCTGGTTTGAGTTTATGGGATTTCAGTCGATGAGTCATGAAAGCCAGCGGAGTTTTGAAGTTGAAAACCTGGCTCCCGATCATCCGATTATGCAGGATATTCCGAAATTGTGGCAGACCCCCATGGATGAAGTCTACATCGTTGAAAAAATCTGGGGGGATATCACACCTTTGGCAAGGGCTTACGGGAAAGAAACCGAAGCATATCATACGGTAACCTGGACTCATGAACTAAATGATACAAGGGTATTTGCTACAACCCTGGGGCATAACAACGAGATGTTTGAACGGGAAGAATTTCTGGATATGGTGTCCAACGGCCTGCTTTGGTCTGTGGAAAGGCTTTGATGAGGAGATTAGCTGGTTAACATTTCAATATGGGGGATCCCATCTTTCATATATGTATCCGTTACCGTTTTGTACCCAATTTTCTCATAAAATTTTTGAAGATGACTTTGAGCCTGTATACGAATTTTTCCAGTCTTATATAAATCCATTGTATGTTTCATTCCCTGTTTAACAAGTTCAGTTCCTAAGCCATGTCCGCGTAAGAATTTAGATACAACTATTCTGCCTAAAGAAGGTTCCTTGTATTTTTTATTAGGTGGGACAATTCGCAGATAAGCAGACAATACCTCATTATTATATCCTAATAGGTGGTATGAAAAACAATCCAGCTCATCAATATCCTGATATGGGGAATTCTGTTCTACAATAAAAATTTCCTGTCGCAGCTTTAACAATCGGTAAAGGTGGCTGACATTTAACTGATTAAAATGATGAAATTCCCAGTTTATATTTGAAACCTTCATTCTACTTGTAAATAATTATAGTTTAGTTTTTAACATGCTCAGATAAAGTAATGGATAAGGGGCCTTGTTTTTAAACCACTTTACGGACTAAAAGTCTAAGAATCCTAATGATTATAGAAAAGGGGATATAAATTCATTATTGTCACAGACCTAACGATTTTGAGTGTATTAGTTTAATGAGCAATATTATGAAATAAAACTCCGGATTAATTTATTAGAAGGCTTTGCAAAATCACTGCGTGTTCAAAAAATGA
>JBBDNC010000005.1:0-8597 GCA_040877875.1 Balneolaceae bacterium
CCCTCTGGCTTTGAACTTGAACAAAAATCTTGGTTTTGCAAAGCCTTCTCAAATATACAAATTTCACATGGGAAACGAATAGGCCCTCACTTATGTGATTATGTTAATTCACGGATTCTCCGTACCTTGTCGGCCGTTGCGATTCGCAATGTTCAATAAAGCCTTCCTTTTTTGGAGTTTTTAATACTTGTCCGTCCTTTCGTTTGATGAACTGAACTGACAGATGACACTTTCAAGGGAGATGCATAAGGAGTCTCATTACCATTTCATCAGGAGACGCCGTACGTGTTGGACGTAACGTCATAGAAATCAATCAAACGAAATTACAAGTAAATGAATACAATACCCTTCACTGATCTGGGGATCAGTACGCAAATTCTTAACGCTGTCAATGAGATGGGTTTTGAAATGCCCACCAAAATTCAATCCGCTGCCATCCCGAAAATCCTGGAAGGAAGGGATGTCATGGGACAGGCACAAACCGGTACGGGGAAAACGGCAGCTTTTGCCATTCCGATACTCGACCGCATTGATTCGGGATCCAGGGATGTTCAAACCCTGGTACTTTGTCCGACTCGTGAACTGGCTATACAAGTGACCGGAGAGTTTATCAAGCTGGCAAGCCAAAAGGAAGGAATCCATATCACTCCCGTTTACGGCGGACAACCGATCCAGCGTCAGATCAAACAGTTGAAAAAAGGCACCCAGATCGTTGTGGGTACGCCGGGACGTGTGATCGACCATCTGAAGCGGGGCACGTTACAACTGAAGAATCTTAAAATGGCTGTACTCGACGAAGCGGACGAGATGCTGAATATGGGATTTCGTGAGGATATTGAAACCATCCTCGGTTATTCCTCCCGTGAGGAAAAAGTACAGATGATCATGTTTTCCGCGACCATGTCTCCCTCGATTAAGAAAATCATGCAGCGATGGTTTCAGGATCCGGAAAAGATAAAAATAGACGGTGAAGTTACGGTTGCCGAAGGGGTGGAGCATTTCATCGTTGAAGTTCGCGACTCCATGAGGGTTGAAGCCATTTCCCGGATACTGGATATTAATGACTATAAACTTGCCCTGGTTTTCTGTAATACCAAACGGAAATGTGACAGTCTTGTCGGGGAGATGCAGTCCAGGGGGTATTCTGCCGATGTGCTTCATGGGGACCTGAGCCAAAATATCCGTGACAAAGTGATGGATAAATTCCGTAAGGGACGGATTGAGATCTTGATTGCTACGGATGTGGCGGCCCGCGGACTGGATGTGGACGATATCAGTGTCGTGTTTAACTACGATATACCACATGATCCTGAATATTATGTACACCGGATCGGAAGAACCGGCCGTGCCGGCCGCAAAGGATTCGCCTATACATTTTCTTCAGCCGGGCGGAAGACGAAAAACATCCGCTATATTGAAAATCAGATTCGCGCACAGATCCAGACGATCCCGATGCCGTCGCTCAGTGAAGTCAAAGAGTCGAAGATGGGGGTATTTGTTGACAACTTGAAGAAGGTTCTGAATGGCGGCGGTCTGCGGCCTTATATCGAACAAATTGAGGGAATTGCGACAGATGATTTCACGCCGATAGAAGTTGCGGCGGCGCTTTTGAAAATGAGTTCCGGGACGGAAAATGAATTTTCGGAATCAGGACAACAGGAAGTTCAGCAGCGGCCGGCAACCCCGAGCGGACGATCTTCGTCCGGAAAACGGTCGCACAAAAGCAGGAATGGCTCCGGGGCCTCGCGGAAAAAAGAAAACGAACCGTTTTATGCTGAGTATGTAAACGGAAACAGGAGAAAAAGGAAAAAATCAGGAAAGCGCAGCAAAAAAGGATAGGACCGCAACTGCGAAAGGATGCACTAAGCTACATCGGTCACTTCATCCAGCTTCACCCCGACCAGACGGCTGACTCCGGTTTCCGGCATGGTCACCCCGTACATCATTTCGGCTTTGGACATGGTTTTTTTGTTGTGGGTAATAATAATAAACTGGGTGTCCTTACTGAACTCGCGGATCATACTGGCAAACCGCTCGATATTGGCATCATCCAGGGGAGCATCCACTTCGTCCAGAACACAGAAGGGAGAGGGCTTTACCAGATAAATGGCGAACAGAAGCGCAATGGCTGTCAACGTTTTTTCACCACCCGAGAGTTGGTTGATACTCGATGGGCGCTTGCCGCGGGGATTGGCACGAATTTCAATTTTGGCTTCCAGCGGATCTTCGACATCTTCCTCCTCAATCAGTAGATCACAGTAATCGTCTTCCTCGAACAGGGTATTAAACACCTTTTTAAAGTTCGTACGGATTTGTTCGAAGGTTTTATTGAAACGTTCGGTAGCGGTGACATTGATCTCATCGATCGTCTCCCGTAATTGGGATTCCGCTTTTTGAAGATCGTCTACCTGTTCCTCGAGAAAATCGAGTCTTTCCCTTTCCTCTTCATATTCCTCGATGGCCAGTGGATTCACTTCCCCGATCTGGTTGAGCTTTTGCCTAAGGAAAGCGATTCGCTCCTTGGCGGATTCCGGGTCCGTATCCTCGGGCATCTCTCGCTCAATCTGCTTCATGAGCAATCCATAAGTTTCCCAGATATGATCGGAGAGGGATTGGGCTTGCAAATCGAACTTCTCACGCGCCATGGTCAGATGGTGAAGTAATTCGAGATTCACCTCTTTTTTCTGCCGAAGCTCCTTGAGTTCTTTTTCAATTTCATGAATGGTCCCCCGCTGTTTGGCGGCCGCTTCTTCGACGTCGGACAGTTTCCCGTCGGCGTCGGTTTTTTCCTGTTTCTTTTCTTTAAGCCCGGATTCTGTCTCCTTGATTGTCCGGTTGTATTCGGAAATACGTTCCTTGCTTTGTGTGGAGAGTTCCTGTCTGGATTCGAGCCGCGAGGTAATACTTTCGATTCCTGATTCGGCACGTTTTACATCCCGTTCCAGGTTTTCAGCCTTGTTTTTGAGATCCTGGTGTTTGAGTTGTGCGTCATTAAATCGGTTTTGGGCAATGGAACGTTCTTCTTCAAGTTTCTGAAGTTTCTGCTTGATCTCCTGCTGCTGGTTTTCATAATCGGTGAGAGTCTCCCGCAATTCTTTCTGGCGGGGGTTCAAGGATTCCAGTTCATCCTTTGCGGTGTTTTCGTTGGTGGCGAGCAGTTGACGTCTGTTTTTCAGGTCCCTGATATTCTTTTCGTAAACCTGAATGCCGGACTGGGCACGATTTTGTTGTTGCTCCCACTTCCGGATTTCCTGTTCTGTATCCTGAAAGGAGTTGCGAATTTTATCCAAATCCAGTTCATCCAATTGTTTTTCAAGCTTTTTAAGGGCCTTGTCCTTCAGGTTCAGCTCATTCTGAATATCTTCCCTGCGGGAGAGCAGTTTTTCAATTTTGTCTTTTAAGCCGAGCCGTACTCCGGCCTGTTCGCTTTTACTCCCGCTGCGTAAGAACCGGTGGGTAGTGATTCGTTCTCCCTCGTGAGTCACAGCCGCACTTCCTCCCATTTCAAGAAGCCGTTTGGCGTGGGGGACATCTTCGGCCAACAGAGTGGATCCGAGGAGAAGCTGGGCCAGGGGCTGCAGCTCTTTGTCGTCTGCTTCCACTACACTGAGAATCGAGTGTTTCAGGCTGTCGTATTCCGGCCTCAGCTCCTCCAGTGGAATGAAGGTTGCACGTCCCTGGTCTTGCTGCTTCAGGATGTCAGATGCGCGGACAGCCTCCTCCATGGAGGAGACAATCAGAAAGTTGATGGCTTCGCCCAGGGCGGCCTCGAGGGCGGGGGCATGTTCCTCATCCGTATGCAGTACATTGCCGACCACCTGCATCCTGTTGAAAGATTTGGAATGGTGTTCCATCAGATAGGCAATACCGGAGGGGAACGTATCTTTCGACCGGGCCAGTTCTTCCAGCAGGTTTACTTCAGAGTCGACCGCATCCTGTTGACTCTTCAGGGTTCTGATTTCCTCCCGGATCTCTTCCCGACGGGCTTCCAGCTCCTGGCGTTTCGCCGAAGCCTGTTCAATTTTCTTCTGCTGTTCTTCTTTTTTCCTGTTCAGGGAGTCAAGTTTTTTTTCTGCTTCAGCCAGGCCTTTATTCATCTCCCCGATTTGCTCCTCGAGCTCGTCGATTTCTTTCAGAATCCGGGCCAGATCATCCTCGGTGTTCTCAAGTTTGGATTCCAGCTTGATGCGTTCGGTTCGAAGTTCGTTCAATTCACGGGTGGCATCACTGCTTGCAATTTCCAGTTCATATAATTGATGGCGTTCCCGTGTATACTGCTGCTGAACATCGGTAAACCGCTCCCTGGACTCCTTAAGGTTTTGCTCTGATTTTTCAAGGTTCTGGCTGAAATCCTCCAATTTTTGAATACTCTCATTGCGAACTCCTTTCAGTTCCTCCAGGTCCTGGCTGCTCTGCTTGATATCCTCGGCATACTGCTTGATAACATTTTCTTCGTGAGAGATTTTTTCACGGGTAATCCGCAGGTTGGTCTCCATCTCCCGCAGAGCCGATTCCAGTTGATTGACGTGCCGTTGAGCCTCAGCCTGTTGACGTTCTTTTTCTACCAATTCATGGCGGGCTTTCTCTTCCTTCTCCTCCCTCTCTTCAAGGGACCCGACGATCTCCTTTTTCTCTTTTTCAGCATTTTTAATGCGTACTTGAAGAGGTTCCAGTTCTTCCTGGATTTTCAGGTACTCGTGGCGGTTATATGCCTTGTCGAGGGATTCGAGTTCATTTCTGAAATTTTTTGCCCTGGCGGCTTTTTCAGCCTGTAATTCAAGCGAGCGTGTTTTTTTTCGGACTTCTACCAGGATATCCTCGATTCTCTGCAGGTCTTTTTGAGTGCTGTCGAGCTTTCGAAGCGTTTGTTTTCGTTTTTCCTTGTACCGGGTTACCCCTGCCGCCTCTTCAAATAACCGCCTGCGGTCATTATTCCGGTCATTCAGAATTTCCTCGACCATTTTAAGCTCGATGACCGAATAGGCGTCTGCTCCCATTCCGGTATCCATAAACAGTTCCATAATATCTTTCAGACGGCAGGCGGTATGATTGATCAGGTATTCACTGTCGCCTGAACGGTAGAGGCGCCGGGTAATCGTTACTTCACTGTATTCAGTCGGGAGGATCCCCTTGTTGTTCACTAAATTGAGGGAAACTTCGGCCATCCCGAGCGCCTTTTTTCCGGCCGTACCGTTAAAAATGACATTACTCATTGTGGAGGAACGCAGCAAGGTTGGACGCTGCTCTCCGAGCACCCACCGCAGGGCATCGACGATATTGGATTTGCCACAGCCGTTGGGGCCGACAATTGCGGTAATGCCACTGTCGAATTTGACCTTCGTCTTGTAGGCAAAGCTTTTAAAACCGTGAAGATCAAGTTCGGAAATGTACATGCTGTATAGGATCTAACTTCCCTGGGAGTCCCGCAGGGTTCATTGAAACCAGGCTTGAGATTAATGTAGTGAACAGGCATCCGCCGGCTCTCGCATGTCCTTGCACAGCTCGTCAGACCGTCAGGATATCCTGTTCCTTTTGTTCGAGCAATTTGTCAATCGTACCTATATACTTATCCGTAATTTCCTGGACTTTTTCCTCAGCCTCAAAACGGGAATCCTCCGGAAGAGATTCGTTATTGACTTTACTTTTGATTGCGTCATTGGCATCGCGGCGGAAATTGCGAATACTGATCCGGGCTTCTTCCCCAATTTCTTTTGTACGTTTCACCAGGTCTTTCCGCCGTTCTTCAGACAGCATCGGCAACGGGATTCGAATTACATTTCCATCGTTACCAGGATTCAGCCCCAGTCCGGCCGACATAATGGCTTTTTCAATATTTTCAATAGCGGATTTGTCGTACGGGTCAACCGTTAACAAACGGGCTTCCGGAGCGCTGACATTCGCCAGTTGATTTAACGGCGTTTGTGACCCGTAATAATCCACCCGGATATGTTCCAGTAAAGACGGTGTGGCTTTTCCTGCCCGGATGTGAGAGAGTTCTTTTTTGCAGTACTGTGCTGATTCCTTCATGTCGGAATCAGCTTTAGATACGATCTTTTTTAATTCATCAGGTAACATAAGTCGCCAGGATTATAAGTTGTAGGTGATACGCCTCACGCCTGCCCAGAAATCAAAACCAATTTAAGAAAACTATTTTTCATCCCAAATAACGGTAGACCCGATTTGCTCATCTGAACAAGTGACCCGTTTCAGATTCCCTTTGATATTCATGTTGAAGATGATGATCGGGGTTTTATTATCCCGGCAAAGTGTAAAAGCCGTCAGATCCATAACAGACAACCTGCGTTTCAGGATTTCATCTCCGGTGATCACGTCAAATTTCACAGCATCCGGATTTTTTTCGGGGTCGGAGTCAAAAATGCCGTCCACCCGTGTTCCTTTCAAAATAACGTCACACTCTATTTCGATGGCCCGCAGGGAGGCAGCCGTATCCGTCGTAAAATAGGGGTTGCCCGTACCGGCTCCGAACAGAACCACCCGGCCTTTTTCAAGATGGCGAATCGCGCGCCTTCGGATATAGGGTTCGGCCACTTCTTCCATACGGATGGCCGACATCAAGCGGGTTTGGACTCCTTTACGTTCAAGGGCATCCTGAAGGGCCATGCTGTTGATCATGGTAGCGAGCATTCCCATATAATCCCCCTGAACCCGGTCCATTCCTTCCGTAGCTCCTTTAACTCCCCTGAAAATATTACCCCCGCCGACCACTACGGAGATCTCGATGCCTTCCTCGTGAACCGCTTTGATTTCCTCGGCATACTGGGTGAGAATATTTCCGTCAATACCATGCCCCTGGTCACCCAGCAGGGCTTCCCCGCTAAGTTTTAAAAGAATACGTTTGTAGAGATTAGCCACTGTTCTGTTGTGTTGGTAGTTGGTTCATATAATAAAAAAGGCTACCTAATTGGCAGCCTTTTTGCAACTAAAATTTAATTTTCATCACCGAGCTGGATTCGATGAAACGATTTGACAAGGGGCGCATCGTTTTCCTCCAGGTATTTTTTAACGGAGATCCCGTTGTCCTTAACGAATTTTTGTTCCAGCAAAACCCGCTCTTCATAGAAACGCCTGAGTTTCCCCTGGGCAGCCTTTTCAGCAATTTCTTCAGGTTTGCCTTCATTAACCAGTTGCTCCTTGGCGATTTCCAGTTCCTTTTCAACCACGGATGAGTCCACACCTTCCCGGGTCACGGCGAGGGGATTCATAGCTGCAATCTGCATGGCGATGTCTTTCCCCACATCGTCGTTGTCGAGAGATCCGTCAAATTCAACAAGAACCCCGAGTTGGTTTCCAGGATGAATATAATCGATGAAAGTCCCATCCGTGGTATTGAAGATCACCCGGTTGATTTTAATTTTTTCACCGATTTTGCCGACCATCGATTTCAGATGTTCCTCAACTTTCAGATCGCCCGCCCTGGTTTTCAAAAGTTCATCCACCGAGTCTGTTTCGTTTTCATAAACGACGTCGAGAAACTTGCGGGTCTGATTTTGAAAGTCTTCATTTCTGGCCACGAAATCGGTTTCACAATTGATCTCGAGAGCGGCGGCCTTTTTGCCATCCTCACTGATGCGTGTGACAACCAATCCCTGGTTGGCTTCTTTGTCAGCTCTTTTTTCGGAAACTTTCTGACCCTTTTTTCGAAGAATTTCAACAGCACGATCAAAGTCTCCTTCCGATTCCTTAAGAGCTTTCTTGCAGTCCATCATCCCTGCACCCGTCAGGTCTCGAAGTTTTTTTACATCTTGTGCACTGATACTCATTGCAAATTACGTTTTAATTATTTCCGGTTGACGACAACGAGGAGTCTTACTCTTCTTCGTCGGATGAATCCTCATCATTTGTTTTCGATGCCTCTGAAACTTTTTTGGTTTCTTCAGCTTCTGCATCACCAGGGGCTTCAGTTTTTTTTGTCTCATCTTCTTCTGTCGCTTCAGTTTTTTTTGCCTCATCTTCTTCTGTCGCTTCAGCTTCTTTTACCTCGGGAGTGGAATCCTTGCGGCGCCGTTTTCGCCGTCTGGGTTTTATGGATTCGGTTTTTTCTTCTTTATCCTCCTCGCCGGATACTGTGGCTTCTTCTGCAGCCTGTTCCATCAGCTCTTCTTCCTTCAGGGCTTCGCGTTCGGAATTCCCTTCAATAATTGCGTCGGCAACCAGGGTGGCAATCAACTGAATCGTCCGGGCCGAGTCGTCATTACACGGGATTATATAGTCCGGAATATCCGGATCACTGTTGGTATCCACCATGGCGACGATCGGGATATTAAGTTTTACGGCTTCATTGACGGCGATATCCTCTTTAATCGTATCGACAACAAAGATGGCTCCGGGCAAACGATTCATGTTTGCGATCCCGCCGAGGGTTTGCTCCAATTTCGTTCTTTCACGTTCAAGCATCAGCCCTTCTTTTTTGGTTAACTCTTCGAAGGTACCGTCTTTACTCATCCGGTCGATATCTTCCATCCGGGTAATACTTTTCCGGACCGTACTGAAATTGGTAAGCATGCCACCCAGCCAGCGATAAGCCACATAGGGCATTCCGCTTCGGATAGCTTCGGTTTTGACAATTTCCTGGCCTT
>JBBDNC010000006.1:0-1606 GCA_040877875.1 Balneolaceae bacterium
GACAGGTTTACCTTCCAGTTGTAGGCGTTGATTTGGCTTATAATTCGTTTAAAGCACGCGCAGCCGGTTAACCGTTTCACATTATAGGCGCTGACGTAGAGGTAGATCTCCGTTTGCACTTTATCCTTGCCACGCAGTAATAACGGGATGCGGCCCATCCAGTATTTTAAGGTTCCAAAAGGATGTTCAGCCAAAGCTTTACGCTGGCGAACCAGCATTCTTCCTTTGCGGCTGGCAAGTTGGCGGCGATAATGTTCACGCCACTTTGCCCCATGAAAAACTTTAAGGGATCGCCTGGCGCTGGCCGCGCTGGTACACTGACTTTGTATGGGACACGTTTGGCATTGCGTGCCTCGATAGGTTTCTATAAAAGCTTGCTTTTCTGAATCATAGTACCCTTTTCCAACGCGTTCCAAGGGCCGGTTTTGACTGCAGTAATATCGATCTTCGTCGGGGTTATAGGTAAACTGTATTTTTTTCTTTTTAGGGACGGTATTATTCTCCGGAACATAACAAAGGGTAAAACCTTGCTCCTGAATGGCTTTTATGTCACCGAGATCACAATATCCGGTGTCGGCCAGCAGCTCTTTCGGGCGTGCGCCCAGCCATTCGGTCAGCCCGTTATACATGGGTATCAGTTGCTCAAAGTCGTTTCCTTCGTTGGTAATCCGGCCCAGTGCGATCATCTTGTGCTCACTGTCCACGCCTATCTGCAGGTTATAGCTCGGTTGGGTGACCTTGGCGCTTCTCATCAAGCGTGCTTCGGGGTCGGCCGGGCTTATTTTCTCGGTTTGCTGATTCTCCAGCTCCGCTTTTTGTGCTTCCAGTTGCGCAATGCGCCGTTGCAGCCGGTCAATTTCTTCTAATGCCTCCGGGCCGGTAGATTTCCCCGGGTCGTCTTCTTGTCCATCATAGCCCGCTTCTAATTGCTCATCGGCCTGGTCGGACTGTGCAAGCTGGACAAGGTAATTTTCTAACAGCTGGTGGGCTTTGTTTAAGCGATCGTCTATTTTCTGGCGGGTCAGCATTTGATCGCCGGTATATGCTTTGAGCTTGGTACCGTCAACGGCTAGCCGTTGGCCGGTTATGTAGCCGTTATCACGCAAAAACTCGGTCAGCTTCCGTGTAGCCCACTTGATGTGATCGCCGTTGTCTTTGCGGTAATCGGCAATGGTTTTAAAATCGGGTGTTTGGGTGTTCAGCATCCAGATAAGCTCAATGTTGCGTTGGGCCTCCGCCTGGAGTTTGCGACTGCTGCTTACGCCAATCAAATAGCCATAGATGTAGAGCTTGAGCATGAGCGCCGGCGGATAAGCTGGCCTGCCGGTCCGGCTTGTTCCGGTGGAGCCTTCCAGAGCGAACAGGCCGGGATTTTCCTGAACGAGCCGTTCCACAACCGTGTCGATAACACGCACCGGGTGTTCGGGGCTGACCAAATCATCCAGCTTATTCATAAAGGTAAGCTGGCCGCGATCCGGCAAGGATATATAAGCCATAAAATAAAGGTTCAACATTATTATTTGTGGCTGTAATATAATGTATAACAAGGAAATAAATCATATCTTATGAGTAAATGACGCTAAATTTTTCCCTTTTTCATATAGAG
>JBBDNC010000007.1:0-8588 GCA_040877875.1 Balneolaceae bacterium
TATGATTTATTTGAAATCAATATAGTAAAATGAATAAACATGTGATTGATTCGCATATTGTTCATCAAGATAAACTTGAACATCACGAACCAAACCTAATACACTGTTATCTTGACTGAACATTTCAGTGATCTGAACGATGATCTACCGTTCTAAACATTTTAACTCGTGAGCTGAGGATATAGCTATGAAAGACACAATTTATTTAATAGTAAGCCAGAACAAAGTAGAGCGGATGGTAAAGACCAGCCGTTCAGCTTTGGACCTATATAAAGGAGAAATACCGTCCACTTCTGACTTTTTGCTGAGTTTTTTTACGATTTCATCCAGCTCCTTATCAGAGACGGGTTGAACTTCCTCCTCTCCAACCAGCTCAGACTCGACCCTTGACACTAATCAGATCTAAATTGCGAACTTCGCAATTTCTTAGAATTGAAAAGTACCACTGTTGTAAATGTTGACTTACCACCCTGAACTTAAAATTTGGTGTTAAAACCCTTTGTGGGGGACAGGGGTAATTCAGTTACGAGTGAATTGAATTCTTTTTATTTAAAAAGGCAAGTAATGATAAATAGCGCTTTTGAATAGGTAAAACAACTGACAGAAAAGCATTCAAAACCGGGGTTATTCCCGACTTTGTTTTACCATTGTTTTACCTTTGAAGAAAAGATAAAAACCTAAGTACCTGAACTACAAAGGATTACAGAATACTCAGGTTTTTGTTATGTGCCCAGGAAGGGACTCGAACCCCCACGACCTTGCGGTCACATGCTCCTGAAGCATGCGCGTCTACCAATTCCGCCACCTGGGCCGGTGTTCCATCCTCTCTAATCAATGCAGTACAGGACGGATAAACTATTTGAATTCAGATGCCAAATATAGGCATGAAACCGGACACATTGCAATAGAAAACATCCGGAATTGTTTTTAAGAATCGTCAAGACTTTTCTATGATTCTATGACAAGCGTTTAATTTTTTTTCACATGTATTCTGATAAAATGAAGACATGACACATGTCATAAATCAAACTTTACTACACAACCTGCAACCTCTTCCTTTTTGCTTTTTCTATATTTATTACATTTGACCTGTCTGATTAACTTAAAACGGATATGATTATGATGGATACCAATGTGTACGAACGGATACCCACCGAAATATTTGAAAGTGCCCAAACTGCATCGGGACAGGTGGCAGAGGAGATTGCTACCCTCATTCGGTCTAAAAAGGAGAAGGGAGAGATGGCCGTCCTGGGATTGGCCACCGGATCTACCCCCACAAGGGTTTACAGTGAGCTGATAAGGCTGCACCGTGAAGAAGGATTGAGCTTTAAAAATGTAATCACTTTTAATCTGGATGAATACTACCCGATGAAGCCGGATCAGTTGCAAAGCTATGTCCGGTTTATGAATGAAATGCTTTTTAATCATATTGACATTGAAAAAGAAAATATCCATATCCCGGATGGGACCCTTGAAAGGAAGGAAGTGCCGGAGTATTGTGTCCGGTATGAGGAACAGATCGAAGAAGCCGGCGGACTGGACCTGCAGATCCTGGGGATCGGGCGAACCGGCCATATTGGCTTTAATGAGCCCGGCTCGGTGGAACAGACCCGGACCCGGCTGATCACACTTGATGAGATCACACGACGGGATGCGACGGCTGATTTCTTTGGGGAGGAAAATGTTCCGCGTCGCGCGATAACGATGGGGATCGGAACGATCCTGGATGCCAAAAAAATTATTCTGATGGCCTGGGGTGAAAATAAGGCGGATGTCATTTCCCAAACGGTTGAGGGGGAAATGACCGAACAGGTACCGGCAACGTATCTGCAAAATCACCCGGATACAAGAGTCATTCTGGATGAAGGGGCCGCAGCGGAATTAACTCGCAGAAAAACACCCTGGCTGGTCAAACCGTGTGATTGGGACGATGCGCTGATGAAGAAAGCGGTGGTGTGGTTGTGCAAAGTGAAGGAGAAGCCGATTTTGAAATTGACGGATGCGGATTATAATTCGAACGGACTGAGTGATCTGGTAACCGACCACGGGCCGGCTTATAATATCAACATCAGGATTTTTAACATGATCCAGCATACCATCACCGGATGGCCGGGAGGCAAACCGGACGCGGATGATACCCACCGCCCGGAGCGGTCCCAACCGTTTCCTAAACGGGTGCTTATCTTCAGCCCTCATCCGGATGACGATGTGTTTTGCATGGGTGGGACGCTGATCCGCCTGGTGGAACACGGCCATGAGGTGCATATTGCCTATCAAACTTCGGGAAATATGGGGGTATATGATGAGGAAACAATTCGTTTTGCAGATTTTGTAAATGACTACCATGAAGCCTTCGGGATGGAAACGAGCGATGTACGGGAGGTATTCCGGGAAATCCGGGAGCACCTGGATCACAAATCACCGGAAGATGCGGATTCGGATGAAATCAGAAAGGTGAAAAGTCTAATACGAATGGGCGAAGCCAAGTCCGCCTGCCGGTATATAGGAGTTCCCCTGGAACAGGTTCATTTTTTGAATATGCCGTTTTATGAAACCGGAAGAATTCGCAAGAATCCGATCGGGGAGGAGGATATCACCCTGGTCGAGGAGGTGATCCGTTCTGTAAAACCTCACCAGATTTTTGCAGCCGGGGATTTGTCGGATCCGCATGGGACTCACCGGATCTGTCTTGGGGCGGTCCAACAGGCATTAGCCCGTCTGGAGAAGGAGGACTGGATGAAGGATTGCTATTGCTGGTATTACCGGGGCGCCTGGCAGGAATGGGAAGCTCACGAGATCGAAATGGCTGTTCCGCTCAGCCCGGGTGAATTGCAAAGAAAACGCCGTGCTATTTTTAAACATGAATCCCAAAAAGACCGTCCGCTTTTCCCGGGTAATGACCCCAGGGAGTTCTGGAAGCGGGTGGATGACCGGGCAAAGAAAACCGCCGAAATTTATGACGATCTCGGACTGGCCGAATATGAGGCGATTGAAGGATTTGTGCGATGGAGTTAAGGTAGGTTCCCAGGAGCTGTAAGGATTGTGGAAACGGCAGACACACCGCGGGTCCTCTGTTTGATTGTGCTTGATTTCATTTCGGGACGAACACACCCCGCGTTTGATCTGACGGCTGACGCTGTTGGAGCTGCTCTTTCCCTCAGCCGGTGGAGGAATGATTTTCCACGTGAGGAAAGGCCGGGGTCGCTTCGCGTAGCGGGGAATGTTCTTGATACTGAATATTTTCAAAATAAAAAATAAAATATGTCAAATACCTATATAGGTGTGGATCTGGGAGGAACAAATGTCCGTGCCGGAGTGATATCAGGCAACAAAATCACCGAACTGGTTTCGGAAAAAATCGGATCGGGAACATCCGGCGATGAAGTGCTGCAGCTTATAGCCGGCTTGATTCGCAGGCTCCCTTACGAACATGCGGAAGGGATCGGGTTCGGGGTTCCGAGTGTGGTGGATACTACCGAGGGAATCGTCTATGACGTTCAGAATATCCCAGGCTGGGATGAAGTTCCCCTGAAGGAAATCATGGAAAAAGAATTCAGCCGGCCTGTTCTCGTGAACAATGATGCGAATTGTTTTGCTCTCGGAGAATATCATTTCGGGAAAGGCCGCTCGTATGATTCATTGATCGCCTTGAATATCGGGACGGGTTTTGCCGGGGGGATTGTGCTCAACGGGAGGTTGTATGAAGGCCGTAACTGCGGAGCGGGTGAATTCGGCACGATTCCCTATCGCAAGTCTATCCTGGAACACTATTGTGCGGGCCTGTTTTTTCAACGCAACTATGGGGTGTCGGGTGGGGAACTCGGACGCAGGGCGGCATCGGGAGACCCGGATGCGCTTGAAATATTTAAAGTGTTTGGCCGGCATGTGGGGGTTGCCATGCAAATCATTCTCTATTCTTACGACCCCCAGGCAATTATTTTGGGGGGATCGGTCAGCCGTTCCTGGCGGTTTTTCAAAGAGAGCCTGTTCCGGGAACTGGAGAACTACGAGTATCAGAATTCACTGAAAAACCTGGTGATTGACCGGTCTGAAATAGAAAATATCGCCGTTCTTGGAGCTGCGGCTTTGATTCGCGAATGGACGTAGATACATGGCAGGGCTTATTCTGCCTCCTGCAAACCGCCCACATGATAACCTCGCCTAAATTGTGACCCGTTCATTAAATCTGTCAACCTCATTCAGGCACAAACAATCTGCTAACTGTTTACTGCTTACTGATAACTGACCCACTGACCCACTGACCCACTGACCCACTGACACACTGTTATGTCCCTCGATAGTCCGAAATGGATTTCATCATCCGGATATATTCAACCGTCAGCTCCACGTCCCGACGGGCCATCGTTCGCTCCATAGTTTCGACAGCTTTTTCGAATTGATAGATTTCGATCTCGCCTGAATTCACCCAACTGAACGAGGGGACATGCTTGGGGGGATACCCGTCACTAAACAAATTACAGCAGACTCCGCAGTTGGTTCCCGTGTTCAACATGGCATTGATTCCCGTCTTGCTGTGATCACCCATGATCGTGCCGAGGAACTGTTCACCGGTTTCGATTTCATCCCCGGTCACCCAATCGGTAAATTTCACCGTGGCATAATTGTTCTTCAGGTTGGAGGTATTACTGTCTGCCCCGAGATTGCACCATTGTCCGAATACGGAATTTCCGGCATAGCCGTCGTGAGCCTTGTTGGAATAGGAGTGGAAAATCACGTTACTGACTTCTCCTCCTACCTTGCAAACCGGCCCAACAGTTGTGTTTTCGTAGATTTTAGCCCCCATTTTTACAGTGGCTCCATCGCAGATGGCTGTTGGTCCCCGGACAATCGCCCCGGCCATAACCGTAGCTCCCCGGCCGATGAATACGGGCCCGCCGGCCGAGTTCAGAATGGCCCCGGCTTCGACTACTGCTCCGTCGCCTACGTAGATCCGGTCCCGGTCGTTCAGGATGGCACTTGACGATATGACGGGATTTTTGCCTCTTTTATGCGGGTTCATAAGTTCAATATCCCGTTCAATTTCAGCGCCGTTTATTTTGAAAAGGTTCCAGACACTGCTAATCATATTCGGACGTAGCTTTTCAACCTCATTGAGTTTAAAATGAGATCCGGGATCATCAGGAAATTCAGTTGACCATTGGCTGGCCTTTTCTCCGTCAAGCCTGCCTGCCAGAAATGTGTTGCCGGACGTAATGCCTTCGCCCGGCTTGAGCGACTTCACAGATTCGACGATTTCTTTGTCCGGCATCATTCTCCCGTTGATAAAAATACACTCCTGATTCGCCGGCAAAAAGGGTTGTTCGAATACTCCGGCAAGGCTATCCCGAAGGTTTCTGGTCGTAACCGCCGGGTTCAGGGATTTTTCCCATTTTTCACGGATCGTCAGAATGCCGATCCTCAAATCATCAATCGGCCTTGTGAGCGTTAAGGGATGAAAGTGAACGGCATGTTCATCTTCAAATATAAACAGGGAAAACGGGTGGATGTTTGTCATAAATCAAAATCTTTTGGAATATCCGGTAAAAACTTTCCCGTTGCCTGAAATCTGCTGTGTCTTCCGGCTTACAGAACGGGAGGGTTCTTAAGGGTTACTGGGTTGTATGCTTTCAATTTTTTATGTGCCGTATGAATGATAACTTCAGGAATTGGAAATCGGGAATTCGCAGACATAACATCTAAAAGATAATCATAATAAAAAAATATGTGTGGAATCGTAGGATATATTGGAACCAGAAATGCCGGTGAGGTATTGATCAAGGGATTGAAACGATTGGAATACAGGGGCTATGATTCCGCCGGTGTGGCTTTGTTAAACGGAAAGATGGATATCGCGAAGGGCAAGGGAAAGGTTTCTTCACTGGAAAAAAAATTAAAGAAAGATTCCATACTTGGAATGATCGGGATCGGCCATACCCGCTGGGCGACCCACGGGGAGCCGAATGATATCAATTCCCATCCACATCTGAGCGAATCCGGTAAAATAGCCGTGGTTCATAACGGGATCGTTGAAAATCATACTTCCCTGAAGAAAAAGCTGACCGAAAAAGGAAGAACGTTTCATAGTGAGACTGATACGGAAGTCATCGCTCAATTAATTGAAGAGATTTATGAAAACAGCAAGGTTAAGGATCTTGACAATGCGATCCAACTGGCCCTGAAGCAGGTGATCGGCACCTATGGAGTTGCCATTGTCCACTCGGATTTTCAAGACAGAATTTTTGTAGCGAGAAAGGGATCCCCTCTTTTATTGGGAATAGGTGAGGGTGAAATGTTTATTGCGTCGGACGCTTCACCTCTTGTCGAATACACCAAAAAGGTGATTTATCTCGAAGACGGGGAAATGGCAGTTGTATCGCAGGACAGTTATGAAGTGAAGACGATTGACGATGTGCCTCTCACCAAGGAGGTTCACGAACTGGCTTTGAGCCTGGAGGAAATTGAAAAGGCCGGCTACCCTCATTTTATGCTCAAGGAAATTTTTGAACAACCCCGTTCGATAGCCGACTGCCTCCGGGGACGCTTGAAGGTGGATAAAAACAGCATTCAGTTGGGTGGACTCGTTGACGTGATGGATCAACTGGTTCAGGCCAAACGGCTGGTGATTGCTGCATGTGGCACGAGCTGGCATTCCGGCCTGGTGGGAGAGTACCTGTTTGAACACCTGGCCAAAATGCCGGTTGAAGTGGAATACGCTTCCGAGTTTCGCTACCGGGACCCGTTGATCGGGGAGGGGGATGTGATGCTGGTGGTTTCCCAAAGCGGTGAAACAGCCGATACCCTGGCCGCATTGAGGGAAGCCCGGAAACGCGGGGCTCTGGTACTCGGAATTTGTAACGTGGTCGGATCTACCATTGCCCGTGAAACAGACGGCGGGGTCTATACCCATGCCGGGCCTGAAATCGGGGTGGCCTCGACAAAAGCCTTCACCACCCAGGTAATCGTTTTGGCCATGATGGCCATTGCAGTCGGTCAGCGAAGAGGGACCATCGATGTGGACTATTCAAAAAAACTGATCAAAGAACTGAATGGACTTCCGGAAAAGATCAGCTCCATCCTGGAACAGAGCGAATCGATTCGCGAGTTGGCCAAACTGTTTACCTATGCCCCTAATTTTTTGTACCTGGGACGTACTTATAACTTCCCCGTGGCTCTGGAAGGGGCTTTGAAGCTGAAGGAGATCTCCTATATCCACGCAGAGGGCTATCCGGCAGCGGAGATGAAACACGGGCCGATTGCCCTGATTGACGAAATGATGCCGGTTGTTGTGATTGCCGCAACGGAGCACACTCATGACAAGATGATTTCCAATATCGAGGAAGTCAGGGCGCGGAAAGGGCGTGTGATCGCCATTACCAATACTGAAAATACGGATGTGAAGGATCTGGCTGAGTTTTTTATTTCGATTCCTTCAACGATCGATTGTCTCACCCCCCTTCTTACCGTGATCCCGCTGCAGTTGATGTCGTACTATATTGCCGTAAACCGTGGATGTAATGTGGATCAGCCCCGGAACCTGGCAAAAAGCGTAACCGTTGAATAGGTATATTTGTTTTACCGCAAGGCAATTTTGCAAGTTCCTTAATTTGTTTGATAGAGGGCTTTGAAAAACCAGGGGTTTTGTTCAATATCAAAGCCTGAGCGAATTCGGAACCGCAGTTTATTAGGCATAAATGAGGATTTCGAATTCGCGAAAATGCTGAGATTTGGCAAAACAACGCTCATTTTTTGAACACGCAGTGATTTTGCAAAGCCCCTCTAATAATTTGTCAACAGGCTTGCGGCATGAACCCGCAATCCTATAACGAATTCCGTATTAACTCAGATCAGGAACCTGTGATTCGTTCTCAATAACCCTCTTATTCGTCCGTTGTAAAATCGATGAAGCTAACTATCCAAAATATGGTGTGTCTCCGTTGTGTAGACTCGGTCCGGCAGATTTTCCAGGACGAAAATATCCCCGTTGAAGAGGTTTCATTGGGAACGGTGGTGACCACCGGTGAGGCTGTTGACGAAGCCGCCCTGAAACGTATCTCAGGCCGCCTGGATGAGAAAGGGTTTGCACTGGTCAGAAAACGGGAGGAGGAGCTGATCGAACAGATGAAGGTTCAGCTCCTGGAATATATCCAGTATCTTGAATCGAACGAAGAACCCAAAAAATTATCGGCTTTTGTGGGAAAGAACCTCCATTACAATTACTCTTACCTTAGCAAGGTTTTTTCCGATCACATGAATGAAACCGTTGAAAACTATCTGATCCGCCTGAAAATCGAACGGGTCAAGGAATTGCTCAGCTACCGGACTCATACCCTAAGTGAAATCGCCTGGCGGCTCAAATACAGTAGTGTTCAGTATTTGTCCAATCAGTTTAAAAAAGTTACCGGCCAGACGGTTACCCAATATCTGAAACGGAATGTTTCCGACCGTAAACCCCTGGATCATCTCTGATCCAAAAATATTACACAATCCCATCTTCAGCTTGTAACGAGGTGCAAGCTCCTCCTGGTTATTTTTAGAGGGCTTTGCACAACCGGTCTTTTGCCCAATGCCTGCGTTATCGGTCGGTT
>JBBDNC010000008.1:0-8579 GCA_040877875.1 Balneolaceae bacterium
TGACAAACAGAAAGCTGAAAAGCTTTTAGCTACCAGTTCTCATTAATTCGTTCAAAATGTAAATTTCGTATCCGTTCCGTATCGATCTGAAAACCCGTAATTTCATCATCGGAGTTCCGGTTAAAATTGAAAGACATAAGCTTTCCGGTCAGTCTTCCCAGTTGGCTGTGATAGATCACTCTGAACCGATCATTTTCATTATCTGTGGGACTCAGGAGCATATACCCTTTTTTTCGGTATTCAACAACCAGATAACTATAATATGCAGAGACATTATAAACGGTTTCAAGTTCATTGCTGAAAAATCTTCCACTGTAATCCTCCAGGAGATTCTCGTCAAATGAGGCTCTTTGCTGTGAATCGGATTCTTCCTGTTCGTTGTCGGTATCCGTAAAAAGACTGAGAATAGATTCGTAGAGGAAACGAAATAAAGTAATGAGCGGCATTTCTCCCTGTCCCGCTTCCTCTTGATTTTGTCTGGGTTCAGCAGGCCTGGGCGGTACAGGATCCATTTCGTCGGCCAGGTAGAGGCGGGCCAAAAAATGTGCGGTTCCATCAGAGCTAAAATTACTTGAATTTCCCATTACCACAATACCAAAGTTCTGGTCCGGATAGCGCAGAAAAAAACTCTGGAAGCCTGCATCGTCGCCCCCGTGATATATTTTTTCCAACCCCCGCTCTTTTGCATGAAAAAAAGCGTAACCATAGGAGAGCGAATCCACGTTTGTCGTTCTACCCCTGCCGGTTTCCATTTTCTCGATAAGAGACAATCCCCCCAGTTCACCCGTATCAAAATTTTGCAGCCACTTTGCCATATCTTCGGCTGTGGTATATAAACTAATGGCCCCGACATTAGCATAATTTCGAATACTTCGTTTATATCCACCTGATGCAAGCGGTATATAGGGGTAAGCCCGTCCATAGATAATCTGTTCGTGATTATCCATAAAGTGTGTGGAATTCATTTCGAGCGGCTCAAAAATGTTGACTCGGGTCCACTCCCTGAAGGTTTCTCCCGTAATCTTTCCGATAATTTCAGCCAGAAGAGTATAACCAGTATTAGAGTACATGAACCGGGTCCCCGGTTCGAAATTGAGATCTTCCTGGTTACTGATCATTCTTACAATATGGTTTTGAGTGATGACGTCGTCGAGCCGCCAACCGGCCAGGAATAAAAGTTCCCATTGGTCACGCAATCCGCTTGTATGATGGATCAGGTGCCTGATCGTAATGGTTTCACCGAAATCAGGTATATAATCAAGATAATCCCGGATATTGTCGTCCAGGGTTAGTTTTCCCTGATGCTCCAACAATAGGATTCCGAACGCAGTAAACTGTTTGGAGATGGACGCAACATGAAAAACGGATGAAGAGGTAACAGGGATGTCATATTCCAGGTTGGCCTTCCCATATCCTTTGGCAAGTAAAGTCTCTCCATTTTTTACGATTGCAACTGAGGCCCCGGGCTCGTCAGAGTTGATCCATCGGGTAAGAAGTGTATCCGCTCGTTGAGAAACCGGGTCTAATTTCGGCTGATAGACCGCGCAACTATGTAATGAGAAAAGAGTCAAACAGAAAATACCAGCCATCAGAAGCTGAAATCCTACGGATCGTACATTCAGATTTAATCTCCGGGTGATTTTCGATTTCATCTGAATATGGATGGTAAAAAGATTTTCCGAACTCATATTGCCCTTCTGCACTTTTCATACTGATATATACGTTCATATAACAAATATTTTTGGAAAAAGCCTTTACCTATTGAAGGATTACGGCGGCTTTATAAGCTGATATTGCTGCAGATGAGAAAGGCATAGAAAAATAACATTGCCCGGTGTTAAAAACTGAATGAATCCTGGCCGATTGGCAAACGGAAAATAAAGCAGACTTCGCTACCTACTCCAGTCCGAAGTTAAACCGGTCCCGGAGTTGCTGGACATAGATACCAATGTCATTACGCAATTCAAATAATCGGATGTGCAATTTTCTATAACTGGACGGATCCATATAGGGAGCTTTGCGTTGTGCCTGTAACAAATTCAGGGCATTATTGGCGCAATAAAGAGCTTTTTTGTTATATGCAATATTCCCGCCGAGGAAATCCTGGTCAAAACCAAACGAATAGCCTCCGGCAAGTTTGGCACCAATCTTGAGAATATTACTTACAAAATCGTGATAGGTCTTATTGTGATCGTTCGGGGTAACCGATTCCGCCCATTTTAATACATCTACAGCGAATTTACGGGCATTATTATAGATCTCCAGTTTTTCAAGTGAACCATAATCCGAATAGATAAAATCGTCACTCAGGCTTTTCCACTCTTCGCCGGAGTCAAATTCCTCGTCTTCCTCCTCATCAGGAAAAAGGAATTCTTCATCCTGCAGGAAGAAGTCGTCGTCTTCCCATTCTTCATCATCCTCATCCTCCCAATCATCTTCATCTTCAGGGAAGTATGCGTCATCCAGCAACAGTTCCTCTTCGATAAATGCATCTACTGCCTCGTCTTCATCAACGTTTTCCCGAAGCAGAGTAATCCATCGGGGTAAATTACCTTTGGGATCAGAAGTGATAAACTTTCTTAATTGAGCACTTCTGTTTTCAATTTCATTAAGATGAGCTTCCCACTGGTGTTCATTCCAATAAAGCTCATCATCAAAACCGTCAAAGCTCATGAATGTGAAGGGCTAAATGGAGTTAATATTGTATAGATACATTAAAAACAATTCTTTTATAAAACTGCAACTGAAAATTACGAATTTCACAGTAATTATGAATATTTAATTTATCCCTAATAAAAAATAATCAAAATGATGAATGATAAGTCTCAAAGCCCGTCTATTTTATAACTTTTCCAATACTCCGATAATGATCCGAGTCATTTTCGGTTCTGCCCAGGATGCGGCTTCCAGTACATCTTCCAGGATTACGGGTTCGAGAGCATCCGGGAAGCATTCATCTGTGATGGCTGATATTCCCAATACATCCATTCCCATATGAACGGCAGCGATGACTTCGGGCACGGTACTCATTCCCACGGCATCAGCTCCCAGGAGCCGCAGGGTTCGGTATTCTGCCCGGGTCTCCAACATAGGGCCTTTTAATGCTACATAGACTCCCTGGTGCATCTTAAGATTCAGGTTAAGGGCTACGTTTTCAGCAATTTCCCGGAGCCGTTCCGTATAGGGATCGCTCATATCGGGGAAACGGGGCCCCAATTCCTCGTCATTGGGGCCGATCAGCGGGTTATCCCCTAAAAAGTTGATATGGTCATTGACCAGCATGATATCCCCGCGGCGGTAATTCGTGTTTAATCCTCCGCTTGCATTGCTCACAAACAAGGTGTCCGCACCGTTTTCTTTCAATACCCGAACCGGAAATACAATTTCCTTCATTGAATATCCTTCGTATCGGTGAAACCTGCCCTGCATGGCAACGATCTCTTTTCCCCCAAGTGTGCCGAACAGCAGTTTTCCCGCATGACTTTCTACTGTGGAAACCGGGAAGTGCGGAATCTTGTGATACGGGATTTCGGTAGTGATATCCATCTCATCCGCCAGTTGGCCGAGCCCGGTTCCGAGAATCAGCAAAAAACCGGGTCGCAAGTCGGTTTTGTCCTGGATGTAAGCCAGTGCTTCTTTTCGTTTTGTGCGTGAATTTTCGATAGGATCGTTTTGCATAATAATCTGAACTCGAAAGTATTTTTGCAGCTATTACTTTATCGGAATCATTTTTTTCTTTCTGATTGTTATAAAGAATATTTCCGCAAATCAGGGATTCCTCAAACTTTTTAAATTCCTGGAATACATTTCAGCGGTATTCCGTCAGCAGATGGCTGACCCGATTCAAGTGTTAGATAAACTTCTGAATGTAGTGACCTGCCGTAGATCAAGCCCTATATAGGCTGTAAAATATGTACAAGTGTGCATCTTGCAGGTAAAAAACCTGGGAAAATCTGTAAGCGAAAAGCAGGTTAGTCAATTTCATCAAGAATGTCATCCAGGTTTTCAGAACCCGGTGGCAATGAAGGATCCTCTATTTCGGCGGAAGGAGGATTTTTTTGGGCGGATGATTCAGGGTTTTGAATGCGGTCCGTAATCCGCTGATCCAGCTCTACTTCTTTTGGCAGATCAAAGAGTGAAGCTTCATCTTTTGAAAACTGTTGCAATGATTCCTGGGCGAGTTCAAGGTATGAGCGTATGCCGCCGATAATTTCATTCCGGCGGTCCAGCAAGCGAAGAATACTCTGACGGATTTGCTGACGTTGCTGATTGGCTTCCCGGACAATGCTGTCAGCTTCCGTTTCAGCCTTTTCCAGAATGTTTTTCGATTCTTTCTTAGCTCCGGACAACTTATGTTCTGCAGAATCTTTTGCGGTTTGGAGAGTTTCGTGCAAAGCTTCTTCCACCCGCTCGTAATGTTTTAATTTATCATTCTGTTTTTCTATCTGTTTTTCAAGTTCACGGATTTTACCGGTCAGGTGCTCCCACTCACTTGCCACAAGGTTCAGGAATGAGTGGACTTCAGCAGGATCGTAGCCCCTGATAGTTTTTTCGAAGGTTTGTTGTTTGATTTCAAGAGCTGTTAATTTCATATCTAAAAGAGACGTATTGATGAGTTGTAAAAGGCCGTGTGAAAATTAAACTCTAAATAGAAGCATTAATAAATTTAAATTAAAACCCGGGTTAAGTATCAAGCCCACAATCCTGAGGTTTTTTATCAAAACGATTTGCACCGGACACCGATGGGTGGAGTGTTTCCCTTTCCGCTATCAGAGGATTGTACTCCTTTTTCCCAAAACCCTATTCTTTGAGCATATTTTTCAGATTTTGGCCGGATGAAGAGTCACTATCCTGTTTTTCGGAGTCGATGTTGATCGTTTTCTCGTTGCGTTCAGATTTTTTTTCTTCAACTTTTCTTTGACTGGATTGCTGCGATTCCAGTTTCGAAAGACGGTGGTCGGTTTTCTCCTTAAATTCACGTAAGGCTTCCAGAAAATTCTCATCGTTGGTAATCGATCCATTGTTTCGATTCCTTACCCATGCCTTGATTATGCCTCCGACAATTCCCAGGGTTACAATTGTAACGACGCTTCCAAATACAATAGCTACGATATATACTTCTTCACCCATTTAATATTCTCCCGGTGTCTTAAACAGTTATTTGTTGTGAGGGCTCTTTGCATGGCCTTCTAATAATGATACCATTGAAATGTAATAAATTCACAATGAGTTTCATCATATTGGTTACGAAAGTTAATGATCATAGTTGCGTTTCCCGAAGATTGCCGTACCGATTCGAACCATTGTGGATCCTTCCTCGATAGCCACTTCAAAGTCATGAGTCATTCCCATGGACAGATGTTTCAGGTTTACGGATCCGCTATTAAATGACTGGTGTTCCTCGTACGCCTCTTTCAGCAGTTTGAATTCATCCCGGACATCTTCCGGATCCGCCGCGTAGGTTGCCATCCCCATGAGTCCGGAAACGCGGACATGCTTCAGGGATTGGGCATATTCAAGGATTTGAGGAAGCTTTGAAGGAGAGCATCCCTGTTTTTGCTCCTCCTTGCTGATATTAATCTGGATGAGTGTGTGAATCACCCGATCTATACGGGAGGCTCGTTTTTCAATCTCTTTAAGATACTTCTTTTTGTAGATGGACTGAATCCAGTTTACCCGTTCAACCATGTATTTGATTTTGTTGGTCTGCATGGGGCCGACAAAATGCCACTGGAGCGGTTCAATGTCGATCTGATCCATTTTGTCTTGCAATTCTCTGGCCCGGTTTTCACCAAAATGGACCTGTCCGCATTCATAAGCGGTAGTGATGGCCTGAACAGGCTTGGTTTTGCTTACGGCAACCAGCATGATATCTTCCGGATTGCGATGGTTCTTCTTGCAGGTTTGTTGAATTCGCTGATGAACGGTTTCCAGATTTTTACAAATAGGTTCACTCATTACGTTTTTTTGTAAATGATCGGGTCTGATTTAAAAACTCGGTATGTGTCTGGGTAAAACTGCCCGTCCGACTCAAACGAGTATAAAATCTGCGTCAAACCTGCAGTTCCTCATGACAATCTTCCAAGGCCGGCAGACTCATAGCAAGTTTATCACGGAAAATACGCTTTTGTAAGAGGGAAATAAATCGTATTTTTGGAATCTGTGAAAAAACCCAAGATACATTCGATGCAATTCAGATATGGTGGAATAGAACCAAAGGTTCCGCTGCCGAAAATCAGGCAAACGAAAATGGCGGGAGGTACCTGAGGCACTTGAATACACAAGTCCGGCATATTACCAGCTTTATGCACCAATGGGCGCCACCCGGAATAAAGATGGATTACGACAACGTCGGGCTGCTGGTGGGAGACCAGCAAAGTGAAGTAAAACGAATACTTGTCTGTTTGGATGTCACAGAAGCCGTAGTAGATGAGGCGATCCAAAAAAAGTGTGAACTCATCGTATCCCACCATCCTCTCATTTTTCAAAAAATCAGCCGGATTAATCCATCCGATGAACAGGGGCGAATTTTATACAAGCTTATCAAAAACGATATTGCCCTGTTGACGGCTCATACCAATCTTGATGCTGCCCTTGACGGGGTTTCCTTTGTGTTGGCCAATAATCTGGGTTTGGATGAGCTTCATTTTCTGGAGCGAAATTACGGGGTAAGCCGTAAAATCACATTAACTACGACCTCGGAAGATTCTGAAGCGGTGTTAAAGCTCTTGAATTACTATTCTGCCGAAGAGGCTCATTTCTATACGGTAGATGGCAGAAAGGAAGGGTTAAAATGTTTTGAGGCGATCATCGATCAGCATAATCTTGGGTCATTAAAAGGAACTCTTGAGAGAGAAGGGTTACTTAAAAAAGGATCATTTCAGGTTGTTGAGATGGCGAGTGCATCCAACAATTTCGGAATGGGAGTCATCGGCACTTACCCCGAGGATGGGATTGCCAGGGATGAGTTTTTGCACCTGGTCTGCAGGGCATTGGATATCGATGCGATCCGGTATTCGGGGAAAATAGAAAGAATTCGAAAAGTAGCTGTTTGTGGCGGAGCCGGAATATTTCTTAAAAATAAAGCTATTTCGGCAGGAGCAGATGCTTTTGTTACAGCCGATATCAAGTACCACGATTATTTTACGGAAAAAGATCAGTTTTTGCTTGTCGATGTAGGACATTATGAAAGTGAATTTCCGGTAGTAGAAGCGATACGAAAAGAATTGGCTGAGGCATTCGAGAATTTGAAAGTGGCCGCAACGACCCGTGTAACAAACCCCGTAAAAATATATACGTCAGAAATAGTCAATAAAACCACATAAAACCGAATCAGAACAGGATATGGAAGAGGTACTACAAAAATTAACAAATCTTCAATATATCGATACCAGGATTGATGAACTCAAACAACTAAGAGGGGATTTGCCGGAAGAAATACTTGATATCGAAACGGATATGACACGATATGAGGTGAAAGTCGAACAACTGGAACAGGAAGAAAAGGATCTGGAAGTTGAGGCGAAAAATCTTGAATTGGAAATCAAGTCGGCAGAAGAAAAAGTTGAAAAGTATGAGGAACAGCAATTATCGGTTCGGAACAACCGCGAATATGATGCTTTAACCAAGGAAATTGAAGCTCAGAAGCAGGTGATTGAGAATTCAAGATCACGGATTGAAGAGATTCTGAAACGACAGGAAGAGATCGGTCCCGAACTTGAGAAAAACAGGGAGAAGCTCAACGAGATCAAGAATCTGTATGATGAGAAGCAGAAGAATCTTGATGAAGTTGTTGAAAACACTCAAAAAGAAGAGGATATGCTTCTTGAAAAACGTAAAGAAGTCGAAGAAGAGCTGGATAAACGATATCTGAGAAGTTACAAGCGGTTACGTAATGGGCTGAATAATGGTATCGCCGTCGTCGCCATGGAAAAAGGAGCTGCTTTGGGAATGGCTCTGCCTCCGCAGACTCAGGTTGAAGTTCGGCGAAAAAACAAAATCATCATAGATGAGAATAGTGGCCGTATTGTTGTGGATCCGACTTTCTTTAAACAGGCCAAGAAAGAGCTGGATGTGTAGAGGTTTATGCACAGGATGGTCAGATCAGGCGTTGGTGAACTGCTGAAACGATCTGTACTGTTGGAAGCATCAAGAGTGAGTGAGAATACCAATTCTTCTTTTTGACCGTTATTTTAAATCATGACAGGGTGGTTGCCGGGCAATCGTCTCTTCTGTCGATTGGCAGAGTGGGAAGGAAAGTCCGAACACCCGCGGGTACCGTGCTTCCTAACAGGAAGGTCTTCTTTTACGAGGGGAGTTATATCCTCTGAAGGAAGGGAGAAAGTGCAACAGAAAACAAACTACCTTGCCGATGAACAGCAGATTTAAACTGTTGTTGGATCCGTCGGCGGGAAAAGGTGAAAAGGCGGAGTAAGAGCCCACCGCTTTTCGGGTGACCGGAAAGGCATTGCAAACCTCACGGGGTGCAAGTTCATGCAGGTTGTGTGTAACCCGTCACAATACAACCGGGTAGAACGCTTGAGGTCCGGAGTGATCCGGATCCCAGATAAATGATTGCC
>JBBDNC010000009.1:0-1568 GCA_040877875.1 Balneolaceae bacterium
CGAATTCGTTCAGGCTTTGATATTGAACAAAACCCCTGGTTTTTCAAAGCCCTCTCTCAATAAAATGAAAACGTGGAATTTCGTGTATTAAATTAGAAATGTATTTTAAACACTTATTATATTATTCTACAGTTCACATTTGTTATTTATATCCAATTTGGATATAAATTTCTGAAAATTAAAACCTCTAACTAAAAAACTGATGGTATTATGTCGGATCATAAAATAAATGTTGCTATTGTTGGGCTGGGATTTGGAGCGGAATTTATACCTATTTATCAAAAACATCCTCATGCCAATATGTATGCAATTTCTCAACGAACCGAATCGGAACTCAATAAAATAGGAGATGAATTCGGAATCGAGACCCGGTATAGTTCCTATGAGGAGCTGTTGAAGGATCCGAAGGTCGATGCGGTACATATCAATACCCCGATTCAATTGCATGCCGAGCATACGCTTCAGGCCCTTCGGGCAGGCAAACATGTGGCCTGTACGGTGCCGATGGCCACAACTATTGAAGATTGTGAGGAGATCGTCAACACAGTTCAGGAAACCGGCCTGAAATATACAATGGCTGAAACAGTGGTCTACAGCCGTGAATTTCTTTTCGTGAAGGAACTGTACGAAAAAGGGGAGCTTGGCAAGATCCAGTACTTGCAGGCAAGCCACCCGCAGGATATGGAGGGATGGCCGGAATACTGGAAGTACATGAAACCGATGCATTACGCCACTCATGTGGTAAGTCCGGTATTGGGACTGATGAACAAGCCCGCCGAGTATGTATCCTGTTTTGGCTCGGGAACCATCAGCGAGGATTTGAGAGAGAAATCAGGATGTACGTTTGCCGTACAGTCGGCTCATATCAAGCTGAAGGATTCGGATGTGTCGGCCCATATTTACCGCTCCCTGTTCGATACGGCCCGGCAATACCGTGAGAGTTTTGATGCCTATGGATCGAAGAAATCTTTTGAATGGCCGCTGATAGAGGGAGAAGAGCCGGTTATTCACACAGCGAAGAAACCTGAACCGGAGATTCCCGAGCGGGTGGAGGTGCCGGACTATGGACACCGCCTGCCGAAGGAAATTCAGGGTTTTACCCGGGAAGGCGTATATGATGCCGAGGACCAGGCTCATCTTTCATTCATTCAGGGTGGGGGACACGGAGGCTCTCATCCGCATCTGGCTCATGAATTTGTTTCATCGATCCGGGAAGACCGGGATCCGTATCCGAATGCGGTCCAATCTGCCAATTGGACCTGTGTAGGTCTTCTGGCTCATGAGTCGTCCATGAATGGCGGAGAAATCAAAAAGCTGCCGGAATTCACTCTGTCTTGACATGAGACGGGACGACACTCCGGGCAACAGGCCAATGACGCATACACTCCTCGCTTGTTTGGGACTCATCTTAGAGTGACTCCGAACCGAGCTTCCACCCGCGAAAGATCGTCCCACCGCCGGTTAGCGAGGGGGAACCAATGAAGTCTGATCAACACCTGTTATGTCCCCTCTTGAGAGGCTGTGAAAAAATTATGAATCAAGTTACTATTAAAAAAATCTTGTTTTTG
>JBBDNC010000010.1:0-21808 GCA_040877875.1 Balneolaceae bacterium
AGGCCGCTTGAAAGTGACTTAACCCACTGTCCATTTTTTTGTTGCAATTCCATATGGCGTTAGTGAAAAAAGTATGCCCTAAAAACCCAGCTGGAAATGGGTTGGGGATTACCGGTTGAAAAACCGGGGTTATTATTTCATTACCGGGTAATTTCTTTTTGGTACATAGACATTCTTTTTCTGGTCAATCACCAACATCTGCTACAAATCGGATTTGCTGTTATTTAACCGATTCAAATCCAGCCATGATATCCAGCAGTTCCCCTGTAATAGATGCCTGGCGTTCATGCGTAAACTCCCTGCTGAGTTCGTAAAGCCGTTCATCAATCTTAACTTCAGCGCGCTGCATGGCAGACAACCGGCTGCTGTATTCTGCGGCGAGAGATTCTGCAACCACTCTGTATAACGAAACAAACAAATATTGCCTAAGCAAAGACATAAAGAGTGTATTGGAATCGATCGTGTATGTCGGCAGGTTATTGGTTGGCCATTCTTTTTCCCGGAGACGCTCCAGCCATGATTTATCCAGTGGCAAGAGGTTGTGAGTTACAGATTCATACCCTTTCATGGAAACCGGTTGATGATGAAATACCTTTACCGAGCGGATATTATCCTCAGATTGCCAATTCTCGATGGCCGATAAAAGGTCAAGTACAAGTTTATTTATTCCATTTACCGAACCAGGCATCTGAAAGATCCGGTCGGCATGAAGCTTGTGTTGTTCCATATATCCTGAAAGTCGCTCACCCAACACAAAAATGCGTGAATTATCCAGTTTCTTTTTATCATTTTCTTCCAAAACATAAGAGAGAATGGATTCATCAAACGGGCCGCAAAGTGCTTGTCCCGACCCCAAAACGATGATACCTGCAGAAGTACGGTCATCAGTTGTGAAAAAAGGCTTAACCTCACTAAAAGTTTCTTTCAAAACAATCTGTAAACCCAGTTCAAGT
This sequence comes from Balneolaceae bacterium, assembly GCA_040877875.1. Taxonomy (GTDB): domain Bacteria; phylum Bacteroidota; class Rhodothermia; order Balneolales; family Balneolaceae; genus JBBDNC01. The sequence continues at coordinate 954 of JBBDNC010000010.1, forward strand.
GTATTGTAATATTCACCGATTGATTCCACAGACTTCTCAAACTGGTTGATTTCGACTGCAGCCATCACTTTCATCGTACGTACAATCGACTGAATTTCTTCTGCATTTTTAATTTTCCGCTGCAGCATTTCTAGTTTTTGCATTACCTAATCCTCCCTATTGGATTCTATAGCTTCCCTGGCAACTTTTAATAGCTGTTCCCGATCTTCTTCCGACAGATCATCATTCCAGTCAAGCTGTTTTTTAAATTTTCCCGTCTGTTCCTGAACGTTAGTCCTTATCTGTTGCTTCACTTCTTCGATCCTTTCAATGGATATATCATCAAGCATACCGGTTGTTACTGCCAGTAAAAGGACAATCTGTTCATCAACCTGTAACGGCTCAAACTGTGGCTGTTTAAGAATTTCGCGAATTCGTTTACCCCTCTCAATCAATTTACGTGTTCGCTCATCCAGGCGGGAACTGAAACGGGAAAAAGCCTCCATCTCTTCAAACTGTGCATAGGAAAGACGAAGTTTTTTCGTCACAGACCGATAGGCAGGAAGCTGGGCAGCACCTCCCACCCTTGATACAGATTTTCCGGCATCTATAGCCGGTAAAACATCTTTTCTGAACAGTTGAGGTGACAGATAAAGCTGACCGTCTGTTATAGAAATCAGGTTGGTTGGGATGAAGGCGGAAATATTTTGTGCCTGGGTTTCAATAATCGGCAGGGCCGTAAGTGATCCACCACCAAATTCCGGTTTTAATCTCGTTGACCGTTCAAGCAGTCTCGAATGTATATAAAATATATCACCAGGATAGGCTTCCCGCCCGGGCGGACGCCGCAGCAGTAGTGCCAATTCACGGTAAGCCCTTGCATGCCAGGTCAGATCATCATAAACAATGAGAACATCTCTTCCCCTGTCCATAAAATACTCCCCTATGCTGGTTGCCGCATATGGAGCTATATACTGCAATCCGACCGGATCTTCACTTCCGGAAGATACAACAATAGAGTAGTCCATTGCATCCTTGTTCCGCAGATCCGCAATAACACGGGCAACGGCTGCCTTTTGCTTCCCAATTCCACAGTAGATACAGATTACATCTTTATCGTGCTGGTTAATTATCGTGTCTACCGCAATGGCGGTTTTACCGGTCTGGCGGTCACCGAGTATCAGTTCTCGCTGTCCCCGGCCAATAGGAAACAGTGCATCAATTGTCATGATACCAGTTTGAAGCGGGGATTCTACAGGTGCACGATGCATTATGGGAGGAGCGGTTCTTTCAATCGGCAGCTTATCATTTGTGATAATCTTCCTGCCACCATCGAGGGGGCGTCCAATGGGATCTATGATCCTGCCAAGCAGAGATTCACCAACAGGTACGTTAACAATGGTCCCCGTCCGGAATACTTCATCACCGGCATCAATATTTTTTTTCTCATCCAGCAGTATGATCCCTATTTCATTTTCATCCAGGTTATAAACCAAACCGGGTATACCATTCGAAAAATAGACCAGTTCGTCAGTACCGGCATCCGGGAGTCCCTTAATCCTGACAAATCCCTCCCCCACGGAAGTCACTATACCAAATTCACGAAGATGCAGATTGATTTTTTTATCCAGAGCCCTGTCAAGTGAATCAAGCGTTTTATCTACAACCGATATGAGCGAAGGGTTTTTCATTTGTGAGAAGATTCTGCTGTTTCGGATTCCTTTCCTGAATCAATTTCTGAGTCAATAAAATCTTCCATATCTGTCAATAAATCAGCCAGGTAGGACTTCATATTCCACCCTAATTTCCAGCCATTTGAACGTATTTCCAACCCAAATCCCAGTTCTGTATCTGTTTTAAATTGGCACTCTATCCCCCCGGAAAAAAGTTCACGAAAAATCTCGGCAACTTTGTTTTTATCCTGTTCCTTCATTTCGAATGCTGTAAGAAACTCAACGTTGCCATTCATTGCAGTTTTGGCAATCCTTTCTTTTTCTTCGGGATCCATTTGTTCAAGTTTTCCGAGAAATATTTTCAAAGCCTGTTCTTCAAGCTTTCCATCAGCCAAATCCTTTATGATTCTTTCGACAGCACTCACAATTTGTTCAAAAGATTGTTTCTCTAATGCCTCCAGAAATGATCTTTTTTCTGATTTTACACTTTCCTGCCATTTAGATGCCATTTTTTCGACCTCGGAACGTGCAGTTTGAATCAATTCTTTTTTATACGATTCTGCCTCTTGTTTTGTCTCCTCAAACCACTCTTCTTTGCGTTCTTCAAGCCGCTCCATTTTACCTCGGTATTCATTTATCATCTCTTCCGCTTCCTCTAGTTTGCATCTCGCTTCTTCAAGACGTGAAGTCACTATATCCTCTCTCTTTTTCATGACATTCAATATAGGTCCGTAAAGAAACTTTTTCAGAAGCCAGATAAGGATCAAAAAGTTGATAATTTGCGCGAAAAATGTGAACCAATCTATTTGCACATTAACCTCCTGTTACAAAGTTCCAAAAGGGATTGGCAAATATGATAATCAAAGCTACAACAAAGCAGTAAATTGCTGTTGATTCGATCATAGCCAGGCCGACAAATAATGTTCTGGTAATCGTCGGTGATTCATCCGGCTGTTGTGCAAGTGCCGTTAATGCCTGGGCCAGTGCACGGCCTTCACCAAGTGCCGGGGCAATAGAGCCTACGGCGATAGTCAAGCCTGCAGTAATGATGGATACCATTCCTATGATACTTATACTGTCCATAATATTAGTCCATTTTGTTATTTGTAGTTGGTTGAACGTCAGATTCTGTATCTTTTTTAACACGTGTAGAAGAAGCGATATAAACCATAGCAAGTATTGCAAATACATATGCCTGGATCACACCGATGAGAAGTCCGAATACCTGCATTATGACAGGAAAAAACAAGGGGGTCAAACTCAATAAAATGGCCACTATCAGGCTTCCGCTCATGATGTTTCCAAATAATCTTATTGCAAGTGCAAGTGTCCTCGAAAGCTCACCTATGATATTGAACGGCAGCATCAGTGGAGTAGGCTGCAGGTAATTTTGTAAATAGCTCTTAAAGCCCTTTGTAGCAATACCGAAAACAGGAACCGCTACAAATACACAACTGGCCAGTGCAGCTGTCGTCGTTAATGAAGCAGTTGGTGAGTGTACCCCGGGTATGACATTGATAATATTCGATACAACTATAAACAAAAACAGTGTGCCAATAAACGGTAAATAGATTTCCGCTTTCTGCTGAGTCGCCTCTTCAATCTGATCTGTAATTACTACGACAACGGATTCCAAAAGTGCCTGCCAGCGTGAAATTCCTATTCCGGGTGTCAGGTCGCGGCTCATAAACCAGGCGGCTACCGGCAGCATCAACATTACAATCCATGAAGAGAGAAGTGTCGCATTCACCTTTATGAAGCCCCATTCCCAGTAGATAATTTGATCGATATTAAATTCCATGGAATCTAACCGTAACTTATTTCCCTTGAGTTTTTTGTTCTGGTGATAATGATCTGCCGGGTTATGATAAATGCCGCAAATGCAGTTATCAGGTAAGACCAGTGATGAATCATGAGATAGTAAAAAGCGATCAGTACGATGGCGTTCCTTGCCAGGAAACTGAACATAAAAAGCAAATACGGCCTGCGTAAACGTTCGATATATTTAACTGTATACCATAATCCCCCGAAGTATATAATACTGAGAGCTATGCCAGTTATCACTGAAAATAAAATGATGAAAAGGTTCATATCATTTTTCCTCCGATTCTCTTTTTACCCAAAACCAGGCATTCAAACATCCAAGAAATATTCCTATGATCAACATCATCAGTGTCCATGAATATTGACTTTTAAAATTAGTATCTATCCAAATTCCTGCCACCAGAAATAACAGGGTTGGAATAGCCACCGACCACCCAACCAGCCCAAACATTCCGAGTCCGTACCAAAGTCCTTTTTGGCTCTCATTACGGGCGCGAATTTTCCGTGAAGACTTCTTCCTGATTTTATCCGCAAATTCATCGGTTCTGTTATTTTCTTCAGCCATTACGCTTAATATTCTCTGTCCATTTCCATAAAATGAAGCAGCAGGTCTGCTTCCATTCCTTTCATTACAATATCAGTTGCCTTGTTCATTGCTTCCGTCCTATGAAATTGTTTGCGTACAGCCTGTTCCAGTTTTGATAAATCCGTTCCCTCCACTCCATTAAGTACCGATACCATCACCAGATCTCCACATTTTACCAGTATACCTTCATCAACAGCGATATAGTACTCTTTTTCTTCCGTTTGATATTGCAGAATTCCAGACCTCAAAGCTGATACAAAATCAATATGCTTCGGTTTGATACAAAATGATCCATTCACACCTTCAGCAATTACTTTATCTACCGTTTCCCTGACAAGAATTCGTTCAGGCTCCATCACTTTGAGTTGCAGATTTCTTCTGTTCATTTTTTCTCCACTTCATCTATATTTCCAACCATGAACAGATTCTGTTCCGGAACGTCATCGAATTCACCGTCCAAAATACGTTCACACCCGGATATCATTTCCTCAATATCCACGATTTTACCTTCTATTCCTGTAAATTGTTCAGTAACTGAAAATGGCTGGGTAAAAAACCTTTCCAATCTCCTTGCCCTGTTTACAATTTTTTGATCTTCAACAGAAAGCTCCTCCATTCCCAGCATGGATATAATATCTTTCAGGTCTTCAAAATGTGCCAGTGTCTCTTTAACCTCTTGTGCAACCCTGTAGTGCCGGTCACCGACAATGTGACGCGACAACATTTTTGAACCGGATTTTAACAGGTCAATTGCCGGGTACAAACCCTGGCTGGCTCTTTCTCTCGAGAGGACAATGAATGATGAAAGATGTGAGAATGTATGAGTTACAGCCGGATCGGTAAAATCATCTGCCGGCACATAAACAGCCTGAATAGAGGTGATAGCCCCACTTTTAGTATTGCAGATTCGTTCCTGTAATTCAGCCAGTTCGCTCCCCAGTGTCGGCTGATATCCCAATCTTGAAGTTACCTTGCCCATAAGGCCCGACACTTCCGATCCTGCCTGTACAAACCGGAAGATGTTGTCGATGAGGAGCAAAACATCCCTGCGCTGATTATCGCGAAAATATTCAGCAATAGTCAGGGCTGTTTGTCCAACCCGAAACCGGGCCCCCGGCGGTTCATTCATTTGCCCAAACACCATAATTGTATTATCCAGCACACCAGCTTCACTGATTTCGCGATATAACTCTTCGGCTTCACGGCATCGTTCTCCGATTCCACAAAAAAGGCTGATCCCTTCATGTTTCTTTACCATATTCCGGATCATCTCCATAATGAGAACAGTTTTTCCAACACCAGCGCCACCAAATAACCCGGCTTTACCTCCCCGTTCAAGCGGAGACAGCAAATCGATTGCTTTGATTCCCGTAACCAATACCTCCTGTCCGGTCTCCTGCTCAGATAGTGGAATCCGTGGTTGAAAAATCGCGCGCATCTCCTCACTATCTATTTCACCCTTATCATCTATAGGCTCACCAAACATATTCATCACACGTCCCTGGAGCCCGGTTCCGACTGGAATTTCAAGAGGCCGGCCGGTATCTGTCACCTGAACACCTCTCTGTAATCCCTGAGTGGGCATCAGTGCCAAAACCCTTACTGTTTTATCATTCAAATGAGCAGTTACTTCAGCTATTACAGGTGGAGAACTTAATATCACTAGTTTAGTCTGAAGCTCGGGTAAATGATTTTCGAACTGTACATCTATCACGCTGCCACGCACCGAAAGTACCCGTCCGGTATTCTTCGTATTAATATTTCGTTTCTCCTCATTTTGACTTTTATTCATAATTAGTTTGTTATCAGACATAAAACCTGTTCTGAAGATTTCATGTATTAGTTATTGTACATAACGGCCCAGCGCTTAAGCGGCAGGCAAATAATTGTTGAATAATTCAGTAACGAACTTATAGGCTAATAGTGAATTTTTAGTAATAAACGGCGAGGCCTGTCCGACTTGAAGCGCTTTGTGTACGCCCGGCATGGGCATGAACGAATGAGGTGAAAGTCCTCTATGGTTGTGAGATCATCAAATTAACCGGAAAAAGCTACTGCATGGATAACAGAAAAACCATTTTTGAAAATACCGACAAAACACCTAACCTGATTCTGACTCCAAAACATGTATCCTTATTTTCCATTTTTCCTACATCACTAATTTACGAAAAACAAGCAAATTAGTTTTCAGGTAACAGGCTGAAGTCGAAGAATTACTGAAACAAAAACAAGCTGCTTGAATGAGGTAACCTACTGTCCTTTTTTTGTTGTAATTCCACTGCTCATAACAGATTCCTCCAAAGGATGAGTTAAGGATGAATCAGATAAAGTACCTTACTCCTCACAAATCTGTTAGTCAGAGATCTTACTAAAGAAGGGCCTACCGCGAAGCGGTTTAGTTCAACATAGTATTATCCCCAAAACTGCCTATCACCTAATTAATAAAATGCCCCCTGAAATCCAACCCGGGTCTTCGCCTGCGGCGAAAACCGTCCCCTCTCAAGAGGGGACATAATGGATTTACAAGTAAATACCTTGATAATTTGTAATCAGTTATATTTGTAAATTCGTTATCGAACCTCGTGAATTTCAGATGCGGGAGTGAGTTTAATAGTTATGTCAGAATTTTTCGTAGAACTTTCAAAACTGCTTGATCCGACGAATACTGGCGGGGAATTACCTGATCCCGGAACCGGATACCGGGCATATCGGGATGGAGCAGAATGAAACTCCAAAGCTCAACGTTCATTTAATTACAATTTTTCAGCTTTGCAATTATGAAATTAAAAAACAAAGTTTTCATCATAACAGGAGCCACAAGTGGAATGGGCAAAGGCATTGCGTTGAAATTAGCCGGGGAAGGAGCTTCTGTTTTACTGAACGGAAGAGATCAAAAAAGGGCGGAGGCTGTTCTCGACGAGGTCGAATCGAAAGGTGGCAAAGCCGAATTTCTTGCCGGGGATGTGGGTCGGGAATCAACAAATCAGAAGTTAGTTGAAAAAGCCATTCAGGAATTTGGGCAACTGGACGGAGTTGTTACCAACGCAGGCATACTTGGTCTGGGGAAAATTACTGAACTTACGGCAGACAAATGGTACCGAACCTTCCAGACCAACCTTGATTCAGTTTATTTTCTGCTGAAATATGCGATTCCTGAGATGGAAAAATCAGGTGGAGGGGTTGCCGTGATCAATGCCTCGATAGCTGCTTACAAATCCTTCCCAAATCACGCTGCATATTGTGCCTCTAAAGCAGGGCTTGTAGCTTTGGCAAAGCAAGCGGCAGTGGATTTTGGCCCAAAAATCCGGGTCAATATCATGTGTTCAGGTCCTGTAGATACGAAGCTATTGCATGATTCGGCTATTGCCTTTCCAAACCCGGAATCCGCCGTCATCGAAGCAGAAAAGGCTACCTTGATGAAACGGCTTGGCCAACCGGCCGATATTGCTAAATTGGCTCTCTTTCTGGCAAGTGATGATTCCTCCTGGATTACCGGAAGTGCAATGACAATTGATGGCGGGATTATTGCAAACTCATAATCGGCCTCAAATTAAAAATCGTTTCTTTTCATGACTCCATCTCAATTCGGTATCTCGCCACCTGCTGCAGACCGGTCTCCTCATCCGTCTCGCGAGTATACATGTAGCCGTTTTGAACTACTTCAATCGGTTCGTCCCGCGGCCATTCGAATTTGGTGATTAGCTCCCCGGTATCCTCCAAGACCCACCATTCGTATACGCTCATATCTTCCACTGTCGTGGCAATCCAAAGCCGGTTTTGATCGTCGATTTTCATTTCTGAAAGAACCGGCCAGGTCTTAGGAAGATTCATTGAGTCCATGTTACTGATAAGTAGATCATGAACCCCGGCTTTCCCTCTTCCGAAATTACCTCTTCCAGTAGCGGATCAATTAAACAGCTAACGTTCAACGATGGAAGTGAAAAAGAGCGAATCCGGTTCGATTGCGAACAGAAAAGTTATGAACTGGAGTAGTTCGTTCCCGGACCGGCTCCATGCCTTTCAATCAGATTTTTTTCTGTTAATTCGGACAGTATTCTCTTCACGGTTGGATTCGGGATATCTAATTGCTCACTGATTTCACCAGATTTACACCCGGGATGATGTTCAATAAACGTAATAATGGCCTTTTCACGTGGAGAAAGAGTAGCTTCCACTCCTTGTGTATGGAGTTTATCCATCAATTGCTGTTGAATATTTACAAGAGCGTCGAAAAAAAACTGAATCCATTCGGTAACTTCTTCACCAGGTCGGTTGACCTGGCAACTTCGTAAAACACGATAGTACTCTGACTTTCTATTCTCAATCTCATGTTCAAAACTCACATATTCAATCCACTTATAACCGTTTTGTAAGAGCAACAGGGTAGCCAATAGCCGGCTAAGCCTGCCATTTCCGTCCTGAAATGGGTGAATACTCACAAATTCATAGGTAAAAATGGCACACTTCACCAATGGATGTGTTCGTTGATCCCGGTGATACCATTCCACCAAACCTTTCATTGCTTCCTGTGTAGGAAGTCCTGGTTCCGTTGTTTGAAAAACAAGCTGTGTAGTCCCGTCGGCCAGCTTCGCTTCTACCGCATTACTTTGTTGTTTATAATCGCCCCTGTGCCATTGATCCTTCTGGCTGTGCCTGAGCAGGACGTTATGAAGATGCTTAAGACTATTTTCGGAAATGTCCATATCCACATAGGATTCAGAGATTAAATCCAGCGTATCAAAGTACCCCACGACTTCCTGGGTATCCCGATCAACAAGTTTAGTGATATCAATTGCTTTCAAAAGCACTTCAACTTCATCGTCAGACAAACTGGATCCTTCAATACGAGTAGATGCGCCAACACTTCGTACAGTTGCGATAGACTTTAACTGCCTTAGGCTTTGTCCTTCTTTTTTCTCTATCGATGACCACTCAGCGTCAAAACGGTCAATTTGACACATTCGCTGGATCAGCTCCCAGGCTAGTTTCAGAGAAAAGTTGTAGACAGTTGTTACCATATCTTGAATATAGGAAAATTATCTATAAATGATACGATATGATACGAAAATATACGATCGTGATACGATAGGTCGCTTTTAGCCAAACAAAATGTATATGAATGTTAGTTGTACAATTGTTACATTGATGTATGGTTATCACAATAGATACATCAGCCTTGCTATCTGTACTTCTCAACGAGAAGCACAAACCGGCAATCGTCGAAGTGACAAAAGGCCATGACTTGCATGCCCCGTCGTGTTTGGATGCAGAAGTTGGAAATGCATTATCTGCAATGTTTAAACGAAATCTTATAACGTTAGAAGAAGGTGAGCGGGTACTTTCACAGTTTGGTGAAATACCTATTCGCAGAACGAAACTAAGATTAAAAGAGGCAACAAAATTGGCACATACCCATAATATCTATGCCTATGATGCCTATGTACTGGATTGTGCCCTGCAATATCGATCACTATTGTTGAGTTTAGATAATAAGTTAAAGGAGGTTGGGAAAGAATTGCAATTAACGTTATTGGAGGTATCCGAATGAAAGTATATACCTATTCCCAGGCCCGACAAAAGCTGGCAAAATTATTGGACGATGCCCGACAGGAAGGACAAGTACAAATTAAACGGCGAGATGGTCAAACCTTTATTTTAAAACCATTCGAAGAGAAGAAATCGCCTTTGGATGTCCCGGGTGTCACTACAGGGATAAGTCTGCGTGATTTAAATAAAGCCGTTCGAGAAAGTAGGGAAAGAGGATAAAACGATTTATGAAACCTCTTTAATAGATAGATTAGAAAACCGGATATTCCTCTGGCATACCCTCACAATTCTCTCAAGGGCGAATAGCCCCGGCAATCCCACCTACCCGGCAGGGTTCATCAGTCGATTTCGGTGGATTTCAGAATCCTCTGTTTCCTCCGGGCCAATGGTATACTGGTAGCTGATCATCTCCCCGACTTCCCCGGAATCATTTAAACTCAGATCGATACGCCCCAGGCGGATGCCGCTGTGCCCGGCCTGGGTTACAAGGGTCGGACTGCCATTCGGCGAAATAATGCGTTCCGGCCGGTCCAGGAATGTATGCGAATGTCCGCCTATAATCAGGTTAATCCCATCTACCTGCGAAGCCAGCTTGCGGTCATCGATCCGTTGATCTTCATACCGGTAGCCCAGGTGACTCAGACAAATAATGTAATCACAATCATGATAGGTCGTAAGACTGCTCACCATCCCCCGCGCCCAAACTACCGGATCCCGGTAGCGGACCGAGCCGTACAGTTCTTTTTTTACAAGACCTTCCGGATTGATGCCAAGGCCGAAAATGCCGATACGAAATCCATCGAAATCCCTGACCGCATACTTCTCAACAAACGGTGTCATCGGGGTGTTTGACACATAGTAGTTGGCGCACAGAAAGGGGAATTCTGCCGCCGGGGCCACCTCGGCAAATCCTTCCAGCCCATTTATGAACTCATGCTCACCCAGGCACATCGCATCATAGCCCATTTTAGACATCAGCTCAAAACTCCGCCTCCCTCCGAAAAGGTGAAACCAGGGAGTTCCATGAAAGACATCCCCCGCATCCAGCAGCAAGGTGTGTTTTTCGCTGCTGCGAATCCGATTTACAAGAGTCGCCCGGCGTGTCATCCCCCCCAATCCTGCGTGTTCAACCGCATGATCCGAAAAAGGATCGATCCGGGAATGAGTATCATTCGTATAAAGAAGAGAAATCGTACCGGCACCGGCAGATTCATTTCCCACCGTCGGACGTGAGGCAAAGCCGGACAACCCGGCCCATCCGCTCACTGTAAAGGCCAGACTTTTCTTGATAAACTGAAGTCTGTCCATATTCATGAATTCAGGTTCCGGATCCGATGGTCCAGTACCGGTTCGAGACTGAGTCTGGCTTTCATATAATCGATAAACAAATCCCGAATCAAAATGGGAAAATCGTAACGCTCCTCATAGGGGTGCAGGGACTCAAACTCGCCGCTATGATCCGCCAGTTCACTCGTCGTGGCAAGATAATAGGTACGATCCGGGACCAGGGTTTCCGCGTTCACCAGAACTCCCTTTGCTTCATCCCCGGCAATTCCCATTCTCATCCCGCTGACCGGCGCTCCTCCCTTTCGGGCAATTTCACCTGCCAGTTCTGCAACATTCCGGCCGGTTACCTTTAATATGACCAGTTCACTGTTATCCGGCATTAATTCATAAAGATCCCTGCGCGTAATTATTCCTTCCGGAAGTTCGAGCCGCAGTGCATTTCTATCGATCAGCCCCAGATGGACAAATTCCTGCATCTCGAGAGCTGCCCGGTACCTTATCATGTCAGCGGCCAGGTTTCCCAACAAGCTCTCCGGGTTATGAAGCTCAAGAGGAACCTTCGTCTCGGTAATTCCCTGGCCCATTTCCTGCTCGTATATTTCCCGGTAGGGCTTCAGCCATTCCTCCAGTTCCTCATCCTTCGAGACATCTGGGTCAAGCGAATAAAAATATTGAGGATCAAGAGGACCCTCCGGGCCTTCCGCGGCCTGCTTGAATGGCAAACAGGCAGCGATTGAAAGAATAACAAAAAGCGATATGAAAATGACGTTCAGAAAAGAGGACTTCATCGGCTCAGGGACGATCTCTCATCATTCGCATGATCAGTTCATTAAACCCGAGCAAGCGCATATCCGCCGGAATCTCCAAAAGGTTTTCATCCACCCCCGAATTCGTCACCTTCACAGCTTCAATCACAGCATTCAAATTGTCATTCTTATAATACTCAATTAACAGGGGGAAACTGTTTTGGTTCATAAATACCTCAATGGGCAGATCGGATTGCACCATCATGGCTGTTGAATTGGACCATGTATCATACAGGACCCCCCAATTCACCTTGATCTCATCCGTTAACCAAACCGAAATGTAAGAATCATCCTCCGGGTGATGGACTTTCAACTGCTTGACAGTATAAGTGGAAATCTCCCGGGTCACTCCCGTTTCCTCTACGAGACTCCAGTCAAATCTTTCAGCATTCTCCCGGGCATTTCCCTGGAAGCGATCCAGCATTTGGGACAAGCCGTCAATATCGTTTTTGGAAATTTGTATCCCCTCTGTCTCATCCGTCTTGAAAACAAAATCTTCCAAATCATGTCGAATCAGCAGCCCATGAGCACGCACCCCTCTCATTAAACGGTATGGGGCTTCACTCTGCATCAATATTCGCTTGGGAGTGATAAAAAAATGCATGAACCGGCCTTCCTGTTCATCCTGGCCGGGATTAAAAGCACGGAAAACCACCTGGCCTTCAAACTGCGCTTTGAGTGTCGGGACATCGACGAACAGTAAAAATACAAACAGCAACAGGAATTTTCGTGTCATACGGTGAGAAGTGTTAGGTTATAGGACTGTTGAATGAGTCGTACCGGTTGTCAGTTCATCCATATCTACCTGAACTTTACGAATCCACCCGCCGGCAACCACATCGTCATTTTCATAGCATACCACTGCCTGGCCGGGAGTGATCGCTTCTCTTCCGGCTGGAAAATAAACAGAACACTCGTTTTCATTTAATTGAGTGATCGTACCCAGGGCTCCGGAGTCATTGTATCGAATTTTTCCCGTAATCTCCATCTCTCCACCCGGAATTTGATCATACTTGACGAGATTTATTTCATTGGCAAGACACGTCGTGCTGACGAGATCTTCCTTCTCCCCAATCGTGATGATATTATTTTCCGCATCGATGTGAGTCACATAGACCGGATGGCCCATGGCCAGGTCCAGGCCGCGGCGCTGGCCGATGGTATAAAACGGATATCCTTTGTGTTCTCCGACCACGTTGCCTTCCTGGTCTACAAACTTGCCACCCTTTACTTTCTCATCGAGTCCGTCTACCTGGTCCTTTAGAAAACGATGGTAGTCATTGTCCGGGATAAAACAGATTTCGTAGGAATCGGGTTTATTTGCAACATTGAGCAGGCCGAAATCTTCGGCAAGCTGACGGATTTCCGTTTTTCGATAATTCCCAAGAGGGAAGATCGTTCTGGCAAGATGTTCCTGTTGCACTCCCCAGAGTGCATAGGACTGATCTTTATTGTGATCCCTTCCCCTGGAGATCACATACCGGTCGTTTTCCCTGCGTACATTTGCATAGTGTCCTGTGGCAATATAGTCGCATCCAAGGTTATCCGCACGCCGAAGGAGCGCTGCCCATTTGATATGGGTATTACAGAGAACACACGGGTTGGGAGTACGCCCGCTCGTATAATCTTCTATAAACCGGTCGATTACCCAGTCACCGAATTCATCGCGAATATCTACGATAAAATGTTTGAACCCATGCCGTACTGCGATCTGGCGGGCATCATTCATGGATTCCACCGTACAGCAACCTGTTTCTTTCCCGTTATTCCCACCACTCCGGTGATAATCCCAGGTTTTCATCGTAATTCCAATCACTTCGTACCCCTGCTCATGAAGCATCACGGCTGAAACGGATGAATCCACTCCACCGCTCATGGCAACCAATACGCGACCTTTTTTACTCATGTCCGGATAGGTTATTTATTAGCTTCTAAAGGTAAGAGTTTTTCAGTGTAAATGTAATGGTTTGGTAAACGTCCGCTCTCCTGAAAAATTTTCCAATTAAAGACAGCTATCAGTCCTCAGCCACCAGCCTTCTCTGTTAACTGCTTACTGTTTACTGAATTCTGACACACTGTTCACTGACACACTGTACTACATATACAGGTAAGGTTTCCAGTTTTCCTGTACACCGCCCAGTATATCGCGGAAAAAAGTAATGTGAATCGGCCGAAAGGGCTTTCTGAGAAGGGGCATATCTGCCTCTTCGGGGGTCCGGTCTCCCTTTTGAACATTGCATTTATTACAGGCAGTCACCAGATTCTCCCAGCTATCGGTCCCTCCCCTGCTGCGAGGTAAAACATGATCCAGTGTCAGATCAGACTTGTGCCCGCAATACTGACAGATGTGTCCGTCGCGTTTCATTACATTTCTTCGGGATAAAACAATGCGTGTATAGGGGATTCGGATAAACCGGCGGAGTCGAATCACAGATGGATAAGTATATTCTTCCGTAACGGTATTGATTTTTCGCTCGGGATCATCGTGCAGCAATTCTGCCTTTTCCAGAAACAACAATTTCATGGAGCGTTGCACAGAGCAAACACTCAGGGGCTGATAATCCTGATTCAGTACTAAGACATTGCTATCCATTGATCGTAGGTATTTGCAGGCATATATGCCGTCTGAGCTAATTGTTGAGGGTTACAATGCCTCTAATGATGATTTATTTTTTGCAAAATATCAAGCCTTTTAATCCAATCAGTACAACAATACTCATTCAAGCGAATCCTCTGGTTTTATAAAATGGCAGAATGCAAAAAATTTCGTCCGTTCAACACCAGGATTATTAAAAATAGTATTCGAACGGAAAAGATTTATCAACTCATACTTTTAAAAAAAGGGATTAATCTATATATTTAAGACAAAATACTCTTATAAATTATAATAGTGTCGGGAAAGCATAAATTTACACATTGGGTTGTCTCTCTCCTCTTCACAGGAGCGTGGTTACTGCAATGCATATCCCCGTTGTTGATGCAACAGATGAATCGGCATCACAGTGAAGCGATGACCTGCAGTTTGAAGGGTGATTGTGTTTCCTCATCTATGCACAAAAACCAAACATGCGACTGCAAACATGCAATTGATAACAATACGGAAGAGCATGTTGTTACTCTCTGCGGCTGCAAGTACCATGGAAATGAACTGTTCGGGCCGGCATCCCCGTTTCAAATTAAAATATTGCTGTTGTCTACTTTCCATCCACTGACTTTTTCGAAGAAAACTCTTTTCTCCCCTCCAAACCAGAGGCGCTTTTTAATCATTTCGGATGACATTTTCCATCCGCCCCGCCTCTTTGCATGATCTCCTGATTTTAGTGTGTTGTGTCAACCATACTTATGCGAGACTTTGGCGGCTGGCGGATTCTTTTCGCATCACGTGAAAAAAATGAGTCCTCCCGGCTGTTTTAAAAAAATAGTCGCGTAACAATGGCTATGCTCCTGTTTTTTCATTGCCAGGAGAAAAAACCCCTGCGACAACATATAGTTGATACGACACTCATCAATTTTAAAAATTCAATCTGTATGAAGGCTTTGAAAAACCAGGGGTTTTGTTCAAGATCAAAACCTGAGTGAATTTGAAACCGTAGCTTATTAGCTATAAGTGAGGATTTCAAATTCACGAAAATGCCGAGATTGGGCAAAACAACGCTCATTTTTTGAACACGCAGTGATTTTGCAAAGCCTTCTGTATCACAATTAGATAATACGATTCCCCTCGCTGTATCTAACCCGTGATATGGAATTGAGCTAAACCCATTTAAAATCATGCATTTAAAAAAAATATTCCCTTTGATAATCGGTCTATTTTCACTTATTACCTCTTTAAATACTGTTTTGGCACAACATCGTTATATGGGTATTCTATTAGACCCATCAACCGAAAAACCTTTGGCGGGTGCTCACTTGCATCAGGCTAATGGAGGCCGTACCACTATTTCGAATACAAATGGAGAATTCAGTTTTACATCTGAAGCCGAATCCCTGACACTTCACATTACTCATGTGGGATATAAAAGCAAAAACGTAAAACTAACAGTCGAGGACATCGCCAATAAACCGGCTGTTATTTATTTGCAAAAATCAACGGAGAGCCTGAGCCCGGTCACAGTGCTTACAAGAAAAGTGTCCATACAGCCTGACCAATATTTGGATATACTCTCAACTGTCAATCTTTCACATGACGCCGGACAATTTCTCAAGGAATCGCCCAATATTTCGGGAATTCGCAAAGGTGGCGGTTTCGGCGTTGATCCCGTTTTACGAGGTTTCCAAAAGAATCAGTTAATAGTAGAGATGGACGGAGTCCTTCAAACACAAGGGGCGTGCCCCAACCGAATGGACCCGCCGGTTTCGCACATCCAAATGGAACATATCGAAGAGGTTGAAATTCTAAAGGGTCCCTATGCACTCAAACATGGCCCTTCGTTTGGGGGTATCATCAATTTTAAATCAAAACAACCTGATTTTTACAGAAGCCCCGCCCTCTCGAGTTACTTTACTGCAGGTTATGAAAGCAACATCCATCGCCAGCGCTATGCAGGTGGCATTAAAAAAGAGGGCGGCAGGTGGACAACCCACATTTTTGGGGCTTTTATATCCACCGGGAACTATCACGACGGTAACGGTAATAGCGTCAACGCCGGGATGTCAAATGCAGAATATACCCTGGAGACATCCGTGCAATTAAACGATACCAACATCCTGAAAGCCAAACTGAGCCAGAATTTTGTCCGGGATGTGGATTACCCGGCGCTGATGATGGATATGCGGGAAGATGCTATTACCAATACGACGCTTACATATACCCACAGTCATTTAAACGGCGGACGTTTTGAAAGTTCGCTGTTTGGTTCCTATGTAGGGCATGTCATGGATAATCTGGATCGGGAGATGGCCACGATGACCGAAGCCGTTACTGATTTATCAACTGAAACCTATGGCTATGATCTCTCATATGTTTTACCGGTTGTATCCGGCATCTGGACTTTAGGCTCTGATGCCACGTTTCGCTCCATTGAAGGATTTCGTACCCGAGATTTCAAAAAGGGGCCTATGGCAAGACAATCTGTTGTTGATAACATCTGGCAGGGCGGCAAGCGTAATCGGTTTGGCGGCGTCATAGAATATCAGCCGAGTATCAGGGAATGGAATGTTGTAATTTCATCCCGAATCGATTACTACTCTTCCCATGCCAGCGATCCGGATCACTATTTTATACAAAGCCTGGGCGATACTGACCAGGCGTCCCTCGGATGGAGCGCAAGTGCTGGTTTTAACAAAGATCTGAGTTCCAATTGGACAACAGGTTTTTGGATTGGCCGCTCGGAGCGTTACCCGGGCATAGACGAGCTTTTTGTCAATTACCTGGCAATCGGTATGGATCCATATGAATATGTTGGGAATCCCCGGCTTCACCCCGAAACTAATCACCAGATCGATGCAATGCTTAACTACTCCACTACGGCTATCAGCATAGAAACTTCGCTGTTTTTCAGCTACCTGACCGATTATATCAGTGCGGCGGTTCGGGCCGACCTGGATCCCAAACAAGAGGGAACCCCAGGCGTTAAGCAGTTTATAAATGTGGATGAAGCGGTCTTGTACGGCTTTGAGTGGACCCTGAAAAACAGCGGCCGGGACAAGCTGGGATATAACTTATCTACAGCCTATACCATTGGACACAATTTGACGACAGATGAAGATCTTCCACAGATTCCCGCTTATGAAGCCAACCTCAAGATTGATTATCGATTCCTTAATAATAAATTGATTCCCCAGCTCCATCTGCGCGGAGTGGCCGATCAGGACAGAGTAGCCGAGTCGTTTGATGAACAGGTTACCGACGGTTACCTGCTTATAAACTTTAAACTTAGCTCTCAGTTGGGCAGGGGCTTCATGCTTTCGGCAGGGATCCATAACCTGTTTGATAGTACTTATCACGAGCACCTTAACAGAAGCCTGCAGGGTTCAACCCTGCCGCTCAACGATCCCGGCCGAAGCCTGTTTATAGAAATAAAATGGAGTGGGGAGTTGTTAAAATTGCATTAAACTTGAAATGTCTTGCCTGTAAAATTCAATTTCCTCTATTCTGAAAAAGCTCCTATTTTGGCAATAAATGCAAAATAGGAGCTTTATTATGTGAACGAATCCTGAACCGGTTTGTTTTCATTAAGGACTTCGGAAAGACACATGAACAGGGATTCACCGGCCGGTGGAGCCCCGCATAAGTATGGTTGACTCGACATTAAAATAACAATTGCCATTCATCTCGTGATCCGTTTAACTTAAAAATATGCCTCAGTCCTACTCACTTAATTTAAGATCGGAATTCCGGGAAGTTGAAAAAGTTCCGGATTTTATCGAGAAAATCGATCGTCAACTAAATTTGGACGAAGACCTGAAAAACCGAATGATGCTGGCTCTGAGTGAAGCCGTAACAAATGCAATTGTTCATGGAAACCAGGAGAATCGTGAAAAAAAAGTTTTCATAAAGGTTGAGGTTCGAAAAGATTCGGCGATTATGACAGTTGAAGATCAGGGACCGGGATTCGATCCGGAAGAAGTGCCAGATCCAATCCAACCGGAAAACCTCCTGCAACCCGGCGGACGGGGACTTTACCTGATGGAGGAATCTGCCGATAAAGTAGAATATAACCGGGACGGGACGTTGGTAACACTCCTGTTCAATCGGTAATGAACGATTAAATGACGTATTCACATTTTATATGTCACCCTATCTTGCTATTCAGTTTTCAATATTAATGCTTGCAGCCGGAAGGAATGAGCTGGATAAAAAGGATGAGGAAGAACTATATGCCGCGATCAAAGAGGGGGATCCGTCTGCGTTCAAGAAATTTTTCGATATACATTTTGATTCTCTTCATGCCTTCCTGACAAGCCATAAGGTACGCCCGGACATTGCAGACGATTTGATCCAAACGGCCTTTGTTTACATCTGGGAGAATCGCTCACAAATTAAGCCGGGTTTATCTCTTAAATCCTATTTGTATCGGATCGCCTATACCCGAATGCTTAATCATTTCAAGTCTGCAAAAAAGATGAGTTTGCTCGAACCCGATGCTCAAACCGGAGACCATAATCCGGCAGACAAAATGGAGTATCGGGATTTAAAATCCTCACTGGATCAGGCTGTTGAACAATTGCCGGAAAAACGCAGAATCGTATTTACAAGTTGTTTTATTCGCGAACTGACCTACAGGGAAACAGCCGAGATTTTAGACATAAGCATTAAAACCGTAGAAACTCATATGGCATTGGCACTCAGAGATATCCGAAGTGCTTTAAAACAATTCCATGAATTTAATTAAACGTTAAGGGTAAGCCCCCTTCAGAGTTGTATTAGAAGTGAAAATGAATCTGAACAACCTGTTAAAACTATGAGAACTTCACAAAACCTGCTATTCAACTTGCGACTCACCGGAATCTACCTGGCATGCCTGATCATTATTTCAGGATGCTCCATAGATGCCCTTGAAACTTCCTCTGAACAACTGTCGGACGAGGAACTGGAAATCGCCAGTCAAATTGTCGGCGAATCCTTGTCTGACCAGGAAGATGGGATATTTTCTAGTCTGAACGACGCCTTTATCATTCCCTCTGATGGGAGTTTCACTACACAGTCGGCCGAAACAGGAGAGGCGATCTCCCTGCTGAAAAATATCTCGCTGAGCACCAATGAGAATAGCGGCCATGGTAATGAGAACGACTACAGCTATACCTATAACACTGAATCG
Source organism: Balneolaceae bacterium (assembly GCA_040877875.1). Taxonomy (GTDB): domain Bacteria; phylum Bacteroidota; class Rhodothermia; order Balneolales; family Balneolaceae; genus JBBDNC01. The sequence goes on from JBBDNC010000010.1 coordinate 20,416, forward strand.
GGCACTCATGAAGTGTCTTTTAGCAGAGATATCCAGAATGGAAACATCTCGAAAAACACCACGGTCAATCTAACATATATCTATCTCAATGCGGATGGCGGCTTTATTAATAATCCTGAAGTGGATCAGGACCGAATCGAAACGATTGATTATTCCGCTGAACGGTCGGGCTCTATCAAAACAACCCGAAAAAGTTCTTCTTATCAAAGAACCGACCAATTTCTTATCGACAGATTATCATCCGGAACAAATGCCATAACTATAGATGGCTCCCACTCGGGAAGCGGAACTTTTGAAGTAACGAATAAAAATGGAAATATCGTCACACGTGAGTATACGCTGACCGTTGATTTTTTGGATGTTACGATTAACAGTGAATCGATTTCCGTTAGTAAAACTCTCCGAAAAGGAGTAACGGGTGCTCTTGCATATGAAATGGTCATTAACCGGATTGTAAACGGCGACGAGAGCACGAAAACGGTTAACGGCACGATCGAATTTACGGGCGACGGAACCGCACTTCTTAAATTCAGCGATGCCCTGGATGATTTTCGTATTAATATAGAAGACGGCGACGTTTTTGAAGATGATGAGTTTGAAGGTTTCATACGTACCGTTGACCTTGAAAACAGCACTTTTACCCTTTATAATGACGATGTAATCGGAATCAATTCCGATACCGAAATCAACAGCGATAGTGACCTTTCAACCCTCCAGGAAGTTCAGGAAATCCTGGACCGGGATATACGGGTTGAGGCCGAAGGAAATATTACACAGGACCCGGATGGAAACCTCGTGGCGACACAGGTTAAATTTGAATATGAGGAGGAAGATCTTGAATTCGAGGGCCTGGTAACTTCAGTAAACCTTGAAGAAGGATCCTTTACCCTGGAAAATGGTTCTGCCTATTACATCACCGGGGAATCTGACATTGCTGACGATGAAGACTTCTCCTCTCTCGAAGAGGTTGAAACTGCCCTGAACAATGACACCCAGGTAAAAGCCGAAGGGGAATTTACTCCGGGTGATGACGACAGACAAGTAGTGCTCAGCGTAGAATTTGAAATTGAGGAAGAAAAAGAAGAAGAGGAATTCGAAGGAATCGTCCAGTCGGTCCATCACAGTCTTCGCTCATTTGATCTGGAAGACGGGCGAACGATTCAAATCTCGGGACGCACTGAGATCGAAGGAGACTTGGGATCTATGGAAGAGGTGCTTGAAGCCCTTGAAGAAGGATTCCGCGTAGTAGCTGAAGGTAAATACTTCGGTGGAAATTCTAACGGCAGGCTTGTCGCTACGGAAATTGAATTTGAAGCCGAAGAACAAGACGACGATGGTGATGAAGGTGACGATGACGACGAAGAGGAACCCGAAGAGCATGACTTCGAGGGAA
>JBBDNC010000010.1:21908-31654 GCA_040877875.1 Balneolaceae bacterium
AAGAACAAGACGATGATGGAGATGAAGGTGACGATGACGAAGACGACGAAGAGGACGATGATGATGACGAAGACGATGAAGAGGACGATGACGATGACGACGATGACGACGATGACGATTAAATAATCATTAGGTTCTCAAATGGAAGTGAAGCATGAACTGTTTCACTTCCATTATTTTATATTTATATATATCCGCTGACGTTCATGGACGATCCGAATAACATATCAAACTCAAATTCAAAGCTGGCAAAAAGAATAGGCGAACAGCTCAGGAAAGGACACCCTCTTACCGAACTGGATGAACCTGAACTCAAGTCCCTTCTCGAATATAAAAGCCAAATAACCGACGAAACCAAAGCGCCATCCGCTGCAAATAAAGAAGCTGTCTGGAATGAAATTCAATCAGGGATTCAACCGGCCCAGGCACCCCGGACTTTCACCCGGCCTTCATACAGGAAGGTCATGTGGGCTGTTGCCGCTTCAATTCTCATAGCCCTGTTAAGTTCCCTGTTTCTCTTCCGGCAATCAGACGAGCTTGAAATCATTGCTCAAAGCCATTCCGAGATTGAAACCATCCTGTTAGAAGACAAGAGTGAAGTTACACTACGCCCCCATTCAACTCTTTATCAACAATCCAATAACTCAGGCTCACGGCTGTACAAACTGGAAGGAGAAGGGTATTTTGTTGTATCGGATAATCCCGACAGAATTTTTTCCGTACAGGCGGGCGAAGGGGTAGTGGAGGTGCTGGGAACAAGGTTTAACCTGCGTGAGTGGGGCAGCCAAACGGAAGTATTTCTTGAAGAAGGAAGTATTCGTTTGTCCCTGTCCGACCGGTCAGAAGAAGTCGTGCTGTCTCCCGGCCAAAAATCCGCTATTTTACCGAACCGGCAAATTGCAATCCCGACAGAAGCTGACACCGATGAAATCACCGGATGGAGGAATCAGAAACTGGTCTTCCAAAACCGTAAAGCGGAGGAATTGTTCAATGAACTTGAATATCATTTTAACATTCAAATTACAGCACCCCGGGAAGTTATGGAAGAACGGTTGGGTGGGGCAATTTCGCTGGAAGAACTGGATCATTGCCTGAATGATCTGGAAACCGTATTAAATGGAGAATTTATTGCTTCAGGATCTAACCAGTATCGATTTGTTTCACAAGAATAAAAAGAGCCGTGCAGTAAAAAGAAGCGGGCTCTTTATTTTGTGTCTCATTTTTCTGTTTTCCCTCCCCCCTTCTTCTAACGGTCAAGCTTCCCTTTCCTATACGGATCATCCTGCGATCGAACTGATCCGGGAACTGCAGGAATCAACGTCCTATCGCTTTTTATATCGGGAAGCATTGCTTTCGGATCTCAGGCTTTCGCTGGATCCCGACGGGAACAACGATATCATAGATGAACTGGAAAACGCTCTCAGCGTACATAGCCTTACTCTCCAGAAGAATGAGAGCCGAAATCAAATTATCATCCTGAAATCTGCGAATAAATCTTTTGCAAACAACACCTTCGAGATTTCCGGCCAAATTGTGGATGCCGAAACGGGTGAACGCCTTCCCTTTTCCACACTTACATGGATGAAGGGGGAACAGATTCAGGGGATGGCAACCGGGCGAGCCGGCACTTTTCATGTCGAAATTACAAATCCGGACGACGCTCTCATTTTAACGGGCTCTTATGTTGGATACGAGGAAAAAGAAGTGAAAGTCAACTTCTCACAGTCCAGCCCCAAAAACCTGGATGAAATCACAATCCGCCTTCAGCCTCAATCTGTAGCCGGTACAGAAATTGTGATTACGGGTTCAAAGTATTCTCCCCAGGACTCTTCTCTCATCGGACTGATCAAAATTGACCGGTTTAGTCCGCTGGGGGAGGGAAATGCCATCCGTGCACTGCAAACCCTCCCTGCCGTATCTCATAATCCTGCCATGTACGAGGGTCTCCACGTTCGTGGGAGTTCTCCCGACGGTTTCCAGGTTGAACTGGACGGCATCACTATATTTAATCAAAGTCATCTTTTTGGTTTGTTGGACAGTTTTAATGCCGATGTGATTCAAAATAGCGGATTTTACTATGATGTAGCCCCGGCCCGGGTCAATGCCCCTACCGGCGGACAACTTGCACTGACTACGAAAACCGGATCGCTGAATGAAGTCAATACGACGATGGGCCTGAGTAATTCAAGCCTTAAAGCAACTCTCCACGGGCCGGCAAAAGAAGGGAAAAGCAGTTGGCTGATTGCCGGAAGAAGTTCCTTCATGAACACGATGAACTGGTTTAACAACCAGGAACTGATTCAATGGGGTCTGGATATCAACCGGCCGAACAGTCACGAAAATCAATTTTCAAACCTGAATTCCGAACTGGTTACTCCCGGGTCTTCCGATGCTTTCTTCTATGACCTTCACGGCAAGTATTATATGGAAGGTGTGAATGGAAGCAGAACGATGGCCAGCTTCTATTTTGGGGGAGACAGAATTGTCCAGGACGCAACCCGACAAATCAGGAATTACGAATCGACGGACAGAATTGAAGAAAAGTCTGTACGAACTTATAACAGATGGAATAATTTTGCAGCGACTGTTCAGCATCAACGCTCTTTCTCCGGTACTGTCTACAGCCATACATCCCTGGGTATTAGCTCTTATGAAACTCTGTTCAGTAAAGATGATTTTATTTATTCCAGGATTCTCGAAACGTTAAATACCCGGGAAGTCACGGTATTCAACTACCCATTTGCCAACCAAAGCACGATGAACCAGGTAAAACTGGATCAGTCATTCGATATATTTACTCAAAATTTCATTTTTACAACAGGCCTTACGGGTTATTACCACCGTGGAGAATACCTGGAGGAGTCGTTCGAACGGCAAGGATTTACAAGCCGGACGGCCTCCCTTCAACTTGACTTCTATGTTCAGTCTGAAACCACCCTGTTTGACCATTTGAACCTGCAGTTGGGTTCCCGCTTTCATTATTACTCAAACGGGAACTCACTGAATGGATCCCCCCGGGCAAAAATCCGGTTATTCCCTGAACAACCTCTTTCTTTCAGTGCAGGATACAGCAGAAATTACCAGTTTCTGCATCGAATCAGTTTTAACAATGTGGTGAGCTCCCAGGTGTGGATATTATCGGACGATCAACAGCAGGCCTCTTATGCCGACCACTATTCGGCAGGAATCTATCTCAAGCCGGGACGAAGATTTTACCTGCAGATCGAGGGCTATCAAAAATATTATAATTTCTTGAGGCTGCATGAAATGAATGCCCGGTCGCTCACAACAAGCTTCTCGGAGTCTCCCTGGTTTTTTCAAAATGAGGGATTCGGAAGAGGTGTGGAGATCTTGTTTAGAAAGCAGTTCCCGGTATTTTCCCTGACCCAGACGTACACTTTCTCTTCAATGGAACTCCTCAATAACACCCTTAATTCCGGCGAACGCTTTCATGCCGAATGGGATAAAACCCATATAGCATCCACCAATATTGAAATTTCGTTGACTCCCCGATTCACTTTATTTGCCTCCTGGATCATGACAAGCGGGACTCCCGACCGGTTACTTGAAACGGATTTTACAAGTGAAAAAAGGCTCTCCCCATACTACCGGCTGGATGCTTCCGTGCACTACCAAATAGATGCCGGGTCTGCCCTGATCGACCTGAAGTTTTCGGCCTTTAATCTATTGAACCGTCAAAACGAATGGTACCGGGAATATCGACTCGCATTGGAAAGAGGACGAAGGGTTCCGTTTTTCCGTCCCGTAGAAGTCGAAATTTACGATCTTGGTTTTCAACCCTCTTTTGAAGCCAAGGTCAGATTTTAATCTCAAAGCCCTGTAAAACGCAACAAATCCACTCTTCTGCGGCAAGCTACCGGAGGGGATGAATGGCCACGTGTTCCAATGTACCGCTTAAACGCAGTAGTGTGGTTTCAGCCAGCTTTGCTCCATACTTGGCCGTAATCAACCGGTTTTCCGCCGCAAGAAAGGCTCGTTGAGCTTCCCGAAATTCAATGGCACTGATCGTTCCCAGACGAAACCGCTCCAGTGCAATGTCCAGGGTCTCTTCAGCATTTGAGAGATTATCCTGTTCCAGGTCCACCAACTCGAGATTATTCTGGTACGTCCGCCAGGTACTCAAAAAATTTGATGAGATGCGTTTTTGAATTTGCTCAACCTCTAATTGGCGATTCTTTAAATTGATTTTAGCATTTTGAACCCGCCGGCTGTTGTCGAATCCGTCAAACAGATTAATCCTGGCTGTTAAACCGATATTCAACCCCCGCGATTCATTAAACTGTAAAAAACCGCCACCCCCTTCCGTACGGCTGAAGTTGTACCCGCTATTCAGCTCAATTTCAGGAAAGCGTTCTGCCTTGATTTCACGTATTTCAAGATCGGCAATACGCTGTTCCGTTCGGGCAAGCATCAGATCCGTATTCTGTTCCGTCAATTGCGGATAGAGAGCCTCATAACTGAGTGTGCGGTTCAGGGGAATATCGGACATCACCTCAAATTCGATATCGACCTCCCGTGCTAACAGTTCGTTCAAGTTGACCCTGGCCTCCATAAGCAGGTTTCTCTCCCGCAATACCGCAGCCCGATCTGCATTCAAATCCGTTCTGGCCTGAAGCAGTTCGTATTCCGAACCTGATCCGAGATCCAGTTTGGTTTCCGCTATTTCCACCCGTTCCCTGGAAACTTCAACCGCATCTTCCAAAACATTCAACTGATCGGAGAGCCGGATGATATTCACATACGAAGCAATAATCTGATTGACGGTCATTTCCATTTGCAATCTCAGCTCGTTCCTGCCGAGCTCTTCAAACTCTCCCAGTTTGTCATACGTGGCAAACATCAGTAACCCGTCAAATAGTGTCCAATTAAGTGTCGCACCGGCATTGGTAATGGTCGACCGTGCACCTGTGTTTTCACCTTCGGCGAATTCGCTTTCAAACCGGCTGTCTTCTACCCGTTCGGACCGTGAAGCATTGGCCGACAGGGTGGGTAAAAATCCGGCATTTCCAAGGGTCCGGTTATTGGAATCAATTTGGGCCGAGTTACGGGCAATTTCAATGCCATAATGATTTCGGATTCCGATGTTGATCGCCTCGTCGAGCGAGAGCCTCTCCTGGGCATATAGCTCTGGCGAAACTGTGGAGAGGAGCAGGAAGACTAATGTAAAGATTCTATATATCATTGCAGGGAAGTAACTTCAAGTTGTTCGGCTTCGGCCAGCCGTTCTTCATCTACCTCAATAACCTCTTTCTCCGAGGCGAAGTAAGTATAGATAGCCGGAATTACATAAAGTGTTAAGATACTGCCGATGATCAATCCACCGATCACAGCGATCCCCATGGATACCCGGCTCTCGGCACCGGCTCCAAGAGCAAGGGCAATCGGAAGAATACCGAGAATGGTTGACATGGTGGTCATAAGGATCGGGCGGAAACGCACCGCGGCAGCATCCATGATAGAATCCATCAGATTCATCCCCTGTGCCTGGCGCTGGTTGGCAAACTCCACAATCAGAATTCCGTTTTTGGTGACAAGTCCAATCAGCATAATCATACCGATCTGGCTGAAGATGTTCAGGGTTTCGTTAAAATACCATAAGGACAATAACGACCCGAACAACGCCAGGGGAACCGTAAAGAGAATGATAAACGGATCCCGGAAACTCTCAAACTGAGCTGCCAGTACGAGATAAACCAATACAATGGCCAGGGCAAAAATAAACTGAAGGCTGGCCACACTGTCGGCAAAATCACGCGACTGCCCGGCGAGATCGGTGATAATGGATTCACTGAGAACTTCATCGGCGATTTCATCCATTGCATCGATCCCATCCCCGATGGTATATCCAGGAGCCAGTCCGGCCGATACAGTTGCGGACACATAACGGTTAAATCGGTAAAGCTGCGGCGGACCGCTCTCCTCACTCACTTCAACCACGTTATCCATCTGGATCAGTTCATCACGGTTGTTACGGACGTAAATCGATTTTAAATCGATCGGGGCATTTCTGTGCTGACGCTCCATCTGACCGATTACCCAATACTGCTTGCTGTCCATAATAAAATAACCGAACCTGGAACCGCTGAGTGACAACTGCAGGGTTTGAGCAATGTCCCGTGTAGAAATTCCCAAAGCCCTCGCACGGTCACGGTCGATATTTACCTGCAACTCGGGCCGGTTGAATTTCAAGTCCACATCTACTACGGCAAAAGCAGGATGATTCTCTGCAGCTTCACGGAATACCGGAATGGCTTCCTTCAATTGATCCAGCGTCTGGGCTTGCAGTACATATTGTACAGGCAACCCTCCCCTGCGCTGGCCGATCGACTGGGGCTGGGAGACGAATGCCCGGGCAGCCGTCAATTCACTTACTTTTACAGAAAGATGATCAGCAATGTCCTGCTGCGACCGTTCCCGGTCTTCACGATCTGTCAGTTGAAGAAACCCGAATGCCGAATTGACAGAACTCGAAGCTCCGAAGCCCGGTGAGGTCACTGTATTCAGAGCAACCAATTCCGGTGTCTCCGACATCACCATGCCCACAAGGGTATCCACATAGGCATCCATATATTCGTAAGTAGCTCCCTCAGGGCCCTGTGCGGCAATTCGCATCTGGCCTCTGTCTTCCATCGGAGCCACTTCTTCCGGCAGTATTCCGTTGACGTAGAATCCGATCGCAGAACAGGCAGCAATGACCACAAATGCCTGCCACCGCCTTTTCATAAAGGTTTCCAGTGAATTTTTATATGCGTTATTCAGCCAGACGAAAAATGGCTCCGTTGCTTCATAAAACCGATTATGCTTCTGCTCCCTGCGTAATATTTTCGTCGAGAGCATCGGGGTAAGGGTTAACGCCACAAAAGAGGAAATTGCCACTGCACCGGCTATAACAACTCCGAATTCCCGAAACAACCGCCCTGTGGTTCCCCCTAAAAAGAGGATCGGCATAAACACGGAGATCAGGGCAAGCGAGGTGGCGATGATGGCAAAAAAGATCTCCTTGGATCCCAGGATCCCGGCCTCAATAATCGGAAGACCCATCTCCATCTTTGCATAAATATTCTCCAACACAACAATGGCATCATCCACGACAAGTCCGATGGACAAGACGATCGCGAGTAACGTCAGAACATTGATCGAGAAGGAAGCGAGGTACATGACAAAAAAGGCCCCGATCAGGGCAATGGGTATGACAATAATTGGAATCAACGTCGTACGCCAGTCACGGAGGAACAAAAAGATGATCAGAATCACCAGTAAAAACGCAATCAGGATGGTTTGCTGAACTTCGAATATAGACTCCTGGATATATTCGGTCGTATCAAATCCGACGGCAATATCAACATCCTCCGGGAGGTCCCTTTCGATCCGGTCGACACGATTAAAAAACTCTTCTGCAATGGCAAGCTGGTTGGACCCGGGCTGGGGAATGGCAACAATCCCCACCATGGGAATCCCGTTTCGTTTTAAAATGGTTCGGTCATTCTGGGCACCCAATTCGGCGCGGCCGATATCCCGAAACCGGATGACGTTCCCATCCGATTCTTCAATAATCAGGTTATTAAATTCCTCGGGAGTCGTCATACGCCCCATTGTACGAACCGTCAGCTCCGTCATCCGGCCTTCGATCCGTCCGGATGGCAGTTCCACATTTTCACGCAAAAGGGCCTGCTGAACATCCAGGGGGGTCAACTCATAGGCAGCGAGCCTGATCGGATCCATCCAAAGACGCATGGCATATTGCCTGGATCCCCAGATTGCAATTTCACTGACCCCGGGAATCGTCTGGAGCTGCTCCTTGAAAGTATTCTCGGCAATATGAGTCAGATCCAGCAGATTTCTTCTTTCACTGTTAATATTCATAAAGATAATGGGAGAAGCATCCGCATCCGCTTTGGTAACGGTCGGCGGTTCCGCATCCTCCGGCAGGCGCCGCTGTGCCCTGGATACACGATCGCGCACATCATTGGCTGCCGCTTCCAGATTCACATCAATATCAAACTCTACGGTAATCGTACTACGCCCCTCGCGGCTTGTCGAGGATAACACCCGGATTCCCGACACCGCATTCAGCGATTCCTCCAGAGGTTCGGTAATCTGGGATTCAATCACATCCGCACTGGCCCCGATATAATCCGTTGCAACCGTAATAATCGGTGGGTCAACCGATGGATATTCCCGGATACCAAGAAAGAAAAACGAAATAATGCCAAAAAGCACGATCACGATCGACATCACCGAAGCCAGAACCGGTCTGCGTATACTGAGGGAAGAAAGACTCATAACTCTGCGTCGTTGGTTATTCGGGTCATTTGATTTATAATTTGCGTGATCTCTACCGGCATTCCGTCACGAACCTGCAGAAGACCGGTTGTCAATACCGTATCACCCGGAGCCAGCCCTTCGACGATCTGAACCGCGTCAGACATTCGAATTCCGGTTCGGACTACCTGCTCACGGACCACACCGTCTCTGAACAAGTAGACCTTCTGTCGGTTTAATTCCGGGATCACGGAAACCGTAGGGACCATGAGTGCATCCTCAACCGATTCCAGGATCAATTCAATATTCGCGAAGGCGCCGGGCACCAGCAATTGATCCCGGTTCTCGCTTAACGCACGCAAGCGAAGGGTCCGGGTCTCGGTTTGGATACTCGGTTCCACCGCATAGACTTGCCCTGTAAAAGTAGAGTCAACGCCCTGAACTGTAAAGTCAATTTGGTCCCCCACACTGACGCGGGTGACATACCGCTCGGGAATGGAAAATTCGACTTTGACCGGATCGATATCATTCAGTGTAGCAATCCGTGTTTCCGGTGAAATATAACTGCCCTCACTCACGAATTTAAGCCCGACAACGCCGTCAAATGGAGCCCGGATCTCGGTCTTTTCAATTTGAGCTTCAATCAAGTCGACTTCAGATCTGAGTACATTGACCTCATTCACCGTTGTTTCATAATCTTCCTGGCTGATTCCCCCGCGTTCCAGGAGACGCCGTTGGCGTTCCTCGCGCTGTTCGGCAAGATTCAGGCGGTGTTCGGCTCTTCGTTTTTGGGCCTGAAGCTCATTGTCATTGATTTTGACCAGTAACTGGCCGGCTTCAACCACCCGTCCTTCCAGGAAAAAAATATCCACGATTTTTCCAGACACCTCAGCTCTCAAGTCTATAATCTCATTCGCCTGGAGGGTGCCGCTTGTGAAAATCTTGTCGTCAATCGGGGCAGGTTCCAACTGAACTGCCTCTACATTGAGACGATTGCTCTGCGCACTGGCTCCTCCCCCCCCACCTTCAGAAGATGAACTGATAAGCGGCATTACTTTCGGGTAAGCCAAAGCCCCAAATATTACAACGACCAGGGAGATGGATAAAATTCTTTTTGCTGTTTTACTCATATTTTCTAAAAAAATTCAACTAAACTATGAATATAAGGATGGTGCCAATCATGCTAATTTACAACTTAGTTGCCATTTATAAATTATAAAAATGCAAAAAAATGTTTCATATAATTAAAAAAGGTGATGCATACACACCACCTTTTTAAATAAATTGCCATCTATATGACTGACGAATCCGGCTTTTCAGCAGGTATTCGCCAAACTTTGAATTAGCCGGCTCATTTCCCGCTTCCTCCGCTTTCACCTAAACCTCAGATTCGATTCAGTTTAGTTGTGCATCGAGTTGTTTCTTGATCTGGGTTTTAGGGACGGCCCCTACGATTTGATCCA
>JBBDNC010000010.1:31754-42010 GCA_040877875.1 Balneolaceae bacterium
GCATCGAGTTGTTTCTTGATCTGGGTTTTAGGGACGGCCCCTACGATTTGATCCACAACTTCCCCGTTTTTAAAAATCAACAGGGAGGGGATGCTTCGGATTCCGTATTTAACGGATACTTCCGGATTGCTGTCGACATCCACCTTGCCAATTTTTACCTGGCCTTCATATTCGCCGGCCAGCTCTTCTACGATCGGGCCGACCATCCTGCAGGGGCCACACCATTCTGCCCAAAAGTCAACGAGGACCGGGGTGTCCGCCTGTTCCACTTCATCTGAAAAATTGTTGTCTGTAAATTCAATGGGTTTTGCCATAATTCTAACGCTTTGTTGGGTTTGTTTTTAAAATAATTTTAACTCTATCGTACTTCCAAATTTCCGCCGGATCAACTACTCAAAAGTATTGGTGACCGTGAAGATTTGATCCACCGGATCTAAAGGTTTCTTCCATACAAATTCTCATGAAAGTTTAACAGTCATAAATTTCGTTAATTTCGAGCATGAAAACATATCACTTTTTCTTATGATTCGTATCACCAGATGCTATTTAATCCGCAGATCTTACCAATCCTACAGCATCTTCCCCGACAAGATTTCGTAAACCGTTCAGCAGTTCATTACTCGGCTCCACTACAAATTTCCGTACATTCATAAAGAGGGGTTTCTCGGTTTCCCGGCTATAAACCTGGAACTTGATCGGAGTATTGCCCTGGTGAATACTGAAAAGGGAGGCCATCTGGTGCAGATCTTCTTTCGAGAGCTCTCCCGTATGCAGGTTAACCGTCAGCTCCAGTTTATGCTGAAATTTTTCCCTGAGGTTTTCAACCCTTTCAAATTGTTTTGCGATGATCTTCGGCTGAGCATCCCGTTTATCGATCTGCCCTTCAACCATTACAATGGTATCGGCCTGGAGCTTGCCCAGGTTGCGATCGTAGATTTCATTGAAGGCGATCACTTCCACCGACCCTTTCAAATCCTCAAGCTGTATAAAAGCAAAGGGACGTCCCTTGCGGTCATTCACTTCTTTAACCGCGGTAATAATACCAATCACCCTTACCGTCGATTTAACTTCGAGCTTATTCAACGATTCCGGCTCCAGGCTATGGCTTGAAAATAAATAAATATCTTCCCGGTATTTATCCAGAGGATGGCCGCTGAGATAAAAGCCGATCAGCTCCCTTTCCCGGTTCAACCGCTCGATCGTGGTCCACGGATCCTTGTCCCGTAGCCTGGGCTCATCCACCACAGCCGAACCCCCTTCCCCATTGCCAAACAGGTTTGCCTGGTTCAAACGCTCCTCCTCCTGCTTGCGGGAAGCATAACTGAGAATATCCTCAATACTCTCCAGCAGGGAAGCCCGGTTATGATGCAGGGTGTCGAAGGCCCCTGCTTGAATAAGACTCTCTATCGTCCGCCGGTTGCAGACTTTTGTGTCAATTCGGGAGGAAAAATCGAAAATACTTTTAAAAGGACCCTTCTCATTTCGGTTTTCCACAATCTGCTGAATTGCATTGGAGCCGACTCCCTTGATGGCCGACATGCCATATTGAATGCGCCCGTTCCTGGACGCAAACCTTCCTTCGGCCGAATTGATATTGGGAGGATCCACCGCAATTCCCATACGCTGGCACTCTTCTATAAAGAAAGAGACTTTCTTGATGTCATTCATATTGTGGCTGAGCACAGCCGACATATACTCAGCCGGATATTTGGCCTTGAAGTACATGGTGTGATACGCCACTATCGAATACGCCGCCGAATGGGATTTGTTAAAACCGTAGCCGGCAAACAAGGCCATTTTATCAAAAACATCTTTGGCTACTTTTTTATCATATCCTTTTTCAACGGCCTGCTTCATGAATTTTTCTTCTTCCGGGGGCAAAAGTTCCGGTTTCTTCTTTCCCATGATTCGCCGCAAAACATCCGCTTCGCCAAGTGTATACCCCCCCATTTTCTGGGCAACCATCATAATCTGCTCCTGGTAGATCATGATTCCGAAGGTGGGTTCCAGAATTCCCTGAAGATCCTGATGGGGGTAGGCTACCTCTTCATCACCGTGTTTTCGCTTGATATAATCGGGGATAAACTGCATCGGTCCGGGCCGGTAGAGTGCATTCATGGCAATCAGGTCATTGATCCCCGTCGGCTGAAGTTGTTTGAGGTACCTGCGCATCCCGTCGGATTCAAACTGAAACGTTCCGATCGTATGACCTTTTTGGCAAAGTTTGAAGGTCGCCGCATCATCCAGGGGAATCTCATCAAGGTCATATACCTTATCGTGATTTTCCCGAACCATTTCAAGGGTCGTTTTCAGGATTGAAAGAGTTTTCAAGCCCAGAAAATCCATTTTCAGCATGCCGGCATCCTCGATCACCTTGCCGTCGTACTGGGTCACATATAAATCAGCTTCTTTTGACGTGCAAATCGGGATGAATTCAGTCAGTTTGTCCGGGGCAATGATCACACCCGCCGCATGAATACCCGTATTCCGGACCGACCCTTCCAGGGTTTCCGCCATTTGAAGCGTTTGCGATTCCAGACCGTCCCCTTGTTTAATCTGTCTGAGTTCCTTTACTTCGTTAAATGCTTCCTCAAGACTGATCCCCACAGTTTCGGGAACTTGTTTTGCAATACGGTCTGCATCTGAAAGAGGCAGATCCAGAACCCTGGCAACATCACGCACCGACGACCGTGCAGCCATCGTCCCGAATGTGATGATATGTGCTACCTGGCTTTTGCCATACTTTTCCACTACATAATCGATGACTTTTTGTCTTCCGTCATCGTCAAAATCAATATCAATATCCGGCATGGATACCCGTTCGGGATTCAAAAATCGCTCAAAGAGCAGATCGTATTCAAGCGGGTCGATATTGGTAATTCCGGTACAATACGCCACTACCGAACCAGCAGCCGACCCCCGGCCTGGTCCCACATATACATTCATCCTTTTGGCAGCCGCTATAAAATCCTGGACGATAAGAAAATACCCGGCAAAGCCCATCCTTTGTATAATCTCCAGCTCGCGATCCAGCCGGCCGGCAATCTCGTCCGTCAACTCAACATAACGCTCTTTTGCTCCCTCAAAGCTCAAATGCCTCAGGTACTCATCTTCATTTTCAAATCCCTCAGGCAGATCAAAATTGGGGAGAATCACATCCCTTTTAAGTTCAATCGCTTCAACCTTCTCTACAATTTCATGGGTATTTGAAATGGCCTCGGGATGATCGGCAAACAGCGCCTTCATCTCGTCCTGCGACTTGAAATAGAATTCATCATTTGGAAATCCGAAACGATACCCACGGCCTCTGCCGATGGGAGTCTGGATCAACTCTCCGTTATCAATGCACAACAAGGCATCGTGTGCCTTGGAGTCTGTTTTTTCCACGTAAAAGACGTTATTAGCGGCAATAACTTTCACTCCATACTTCTTCGCAAAACGGAGAAGGACTTCATTCACCCTCTCTTCTTCTTCCAGGCCGTGCCGGTTCAGTTCAACGTAAAAATCATCACCGAACAGATCATGCCACCACTTAAAAGCTTCTTCGGCAACCTCTTCTCCCCGATTCAATATCAGATCCGGAACCTCTCCTGAAGTTCCACCAGTCAATGCAATCAGCCCGTCCTTATAGGTTTTGATCAAATCACGGTCGACCCGGGGAAATTTATAATAGTACCCCTCGATAAAACCGAGCGAACAGAGTTCCGAGAGGTTCTTGTAGCCCTTCCTGTTCTTGGAGAGAAAGACCTGCTGGGTTCGCTTATCCTTTTTATCTCTCGTGAATCTTTTTTCGTGCCGGTCTTCCACAACATAACACTCCGCACCGATAATGGGTTTGACCCCCTTGTCATGGGCTTGCTGTACAAATTTGAAAATCCCGTACATATTCCCGAGATCGGTAAGTGCAACCGCAGGCATTCCGCATTTTTTAGCTTTGTCAATCAGTCCTGAAATATCACAGGTAGCCTGAAGAACAGAGTACCTCGAGTGACAGTGGAGTTGGGAAAAGGGAGCGGTAAAAGCCTGATCCGACACTTCTTTGGGCAGGTCGATGGATGCTTTTTGAGACGGTCCCTTATCCGACACTCCCCTGTCCCGCAATTCACGGACCTTTCCCATGTAGGTTTCCGACTCGATATACTCGGAAGCCGGACGGGTCAGGTCCCGAAACGTCCCGGGAAAGGTTACCCGGATTACGCCCAATCGTACGAGTTCCAGAAAACACCGGGCTGTAGCCTCTACATCGGCCGCCGCATTATGAGCCTCCTCAAATCCGACTTCAAATAATTTTTCATGCAATTCCGACAGGGTGGGCCACTTGTATCTGCCCCTTCCTCCCGGCAATTTGCAAAATTCGGTTGAGTCATCCTTGGTATCAATATGAATCTTGTCTCCAAGCGGGTTATCCCCTTCAACACGGAGGTACTCCGCCCCCATGATATTTAAATCAAACTCAAGATTATGCCCGATGATAAAGGCAGCTTTCTTAACATCTTCGTCGAAGGCCTCCATCACTTTCTTAAGTGGAATTCCCTCCTTTTTCGCACGTTCAGTTGAAATACCATGAACCTTTTCCGCATTGAACGGTATGGTAAAACCATCCGGCTGAACAATGTAGTTTCCGCTGGAAATCAATTCACCGGACGGATCATGTACCTGCCAGGCCAATTGTACACAGCGCGGCCAATTATCAAAGTCGGTAAGGGGAGCTGAAAAATTTTGAGGTAAACCGGTCGTCTCCGTGTCGAATATCAGGTACATTCGAGGTATTCCATTTTAATTGCGAATCGTAAACAGATCTCTCATTGAATATAGCATTTCACCGGTAAACCTTGAATTATGAATCCAAATAAATGATCCGAAAACAAACAGACTACATTTCAGTTTCAAGATTTGCGATAAATTCTTTCCAGGCACGAAAATAGACTTCCTGTGATTCCACGAAGTTATTATTGTGTCCACCCCATAACTCAACAAATGTTTTCGGCTCCGGTGCTTTCTCATAAAGTTTCCGGGCGTGTTGAAAGCCGATCAGCGGATCTTCCCTGCTGTGCATGACCATGACCGGAGCACTCGATTGAGAGAGGTAATCCAGGGTCGGAAATTTCGGGCGGACCAGGCGGGAGGGAATCATCGGATAAGCCTCCGAAGCAATATCTTTAAGTCTCGTAAAGGTAGATTCCAAAACCAGTCCTCCGGCATCTACGTTTTGCCCAAGATAAGCTGAAACCGGCCCTCCAAGCGATCTGCCAAATAGAATAATCTGGCTAGGGTCATAGGATTGATCCCGGGTCAGATATCTCCATGCCGCTTCTATATCCTGATACAGTCCCTTTTCGGTCGGGGTCCCCTCGCTTTTTCCATACCCCCTGTAATCATAAATAAATACTGAAATTCTGCTCTCATTCATCCAGTCCAGTAACTGTAAGCGGTCGGATATATTTCCCCCGTTGCCGTGCGAAAATAAGACCGCATACTCAGACTCTTCATGCGGGAGATACCACCCGTGCAACCGGAGGCCGTCAACAGACTCAAAATATACATCTTTCCACTCCGCCTGAATCGCAGAGGGAGTTCCGGAAAAATGGGCAGAAGGATGATACAAAAGTCTATCCTGCAGGATATAGAGTATTACTATCAAAGCAAGATAACCTCCGCCAACGTAGAGTATTGCATACATGATTGTCCTTAGTAGTTTTTTCATTCGCGTTCTGTATGTAAAAACAAGCTGTCAATCGTCAGCCTTTCCCTTCTGTCCAAAGGCTGACCAATAAATACCTGCTGATTCTTCCTTCCCAGGTCCCGGGCCCTGATTCCCGGATTCCGGTTTTAGATCCATCATTTTTCCATCCCGGTCCTGGCTTCATAGATTCGCTTTGCCGAGTGAACGGCACCTCCTGGTTGTAGTTTGCTTTCGTATAGAACAAACTGACTGACCTTCATTCCGCCGGCTTCAAGGTCCTTGAACTCTTCTGTCAGTTTTGCGACTTCCTTCATCGGAGTCGAATGGATTCTTGCAAGGGTCACATGCGGCCGATAGTCAAACCGGTCAGGTTTCGCACCGTATTGCCGGGTAATTTCATCAATCTGTTCCTGCAATTCAAATAAAGGCGGGGGAGCCTCGACTCCCGCCCACAGCACGGATGGATGCTTTTTCGGGGGAAAAGAGCCTAATGACCGGATAGTAATATCAAACGGGTCAAATTCGACGGATTCGAGCGCTTCTACCAGTTCATTCGCCTCGGGACGGCGGGTGTTCCCGATGAATTTCAATGTCAGGTGCAAATTTTCAGAAGACACCCATTTAAAACCTGAAAGAGGTTTATAAACCTCGGACAGACGCTCTTTAATATCTTCGGTGATCGGAATAGCCGTGAAAAGACGCATCAAAATCACACTGTGGGTTTTACCTGAAAACTCCTGTATTCGGAGCCACCGGTTGTTTCCTCTTTAACGGTAATATCCGTCACATTCGCGGAACGGGGGCCCTCCTGCAGACGGCTCATCATCCGCTCGGTATTTTCAGGAGTTCCTTCCATCCACACTTCCACTCTTCCATCCCGCAGATTCCGAACCCATCCGTTAAGATTCAGACGCAGGGCTTCCTGCCGGGTAAAATGCCGAAATCCAACCCCCTGGACTCTGCCGGAAAGAAATACGTGTTTTTGAACTTTATCCATTTACCTTTTATTCCTTTACCGTGATTTCTAGTATATTTAACCCTTGTGGACTTTTGAGAAAACGAGAACAAAACCCTACAATCAAAACCAACCGAATTTCGGTTTAAAACTTCACTGAATAAAACCAATTTCATTGCAGGATCGTTGTCTTCATATCGATTTCGTATGATTTGACCTTGCTTGAAAATTGTAATCAACAGGATGACACTGACTCAACTCTCTTATATCGTAGCGATAGACAAATACCGGCACTTTGCCACTGCAGCCGAAAAAATCTATGTGACCCAGCCCACCCTGAGTATGCAGATTCACAAACTGGAAGAACAGCTTGGGGTAAAAATCTTCGATCGTTCCAAGTCGCCCGTGGTCCCGACCGAAATCGGGGAACAAATCATCGAACAGGCTAAGAAAATTCTCCGGGATTCCAAACATATTGAGGACCTTGCGAATCTTTCGGACGATACATTGAAAGGTTCTTTCAGAATAGGAGTAATCCCGACCATCGCCCCTTATTTAATTCCTTTATTCCTGCGGAATTTTGCAAAAAATCATCCGGAGGTAGACCTCACTTTTAAGGAAATGCTGACAAGCGAGGTACTGGAGGGACTTTCCGATGATACGCTGGATGTCGGGATTATTGCGACACCGGTCGATCAGAGTCACATCTATGTTGAGGATCTTTACCTCGAACCTTTTGTCGGTTATCTTTCAACCGGCCATCCGTTACGGGAAAAAAAGAAACTGAAAGTAGAAGACCTTAATCAACGCAACATCTGGCTTTTAAACGAAGGACACTGTTTCAGAGACCAGGCAGTAAAATTATGCAAACAGGTACGAGCCCAGGGCGACTCCTCGATCCATTTCGACAGCGGGAACCTTGAAACCCTGAAAAAACTTGTAGAGCAGAATTTTGGCATGACCCTGCTCCCCTGGCTGGCATTGCAGGAATTTGACGGCAATTGCAGCAACGCCGTTCTGAAAGAATTCTACAAACCGGTCCCCAGCCGCAAAGTCCGGCTTGCCTACGGCCGAAAATATTTAAAACAAAATTTCATCCATGTGTTTATGGAAGAAATACAATCCAGCCTCCCCGATAAACTGAAAAAAGAAAAAGACCTGCTGGTAATTGAAGAATAACCTCCGGTCAGATAACGAAGCCTCTTTCAATTCGATTATGACTGTTCAACAGTTAACTCTATCATGCAGAGTATCCTGAAACGCGGAATGGAAGAGAGGAATGAATTTGGCAAACCAATAAAGATATAAACCTAAGCACGTGGAACACAGCCTCACCCTTTGGATCGTATTTAATCTGTTTATCATTGTCATGCTGCTGATCGACCTTCTGGTTTTTAACCGCAAACCGCATGAGATCAGCATTCGGGAAAGCCTGACCTGGACCGGTATCTGGATATTGCTGGCTGTCATTTTTGGCGGCGGACTTTACTATTTCATGGACCCCCAGAGTTCGCTCGACTATTTTACAGGATATCTGATCGAGAAATCATTGAGTGTCGACAATATCTTTGTTTTTCTTCTGATATTCAGCTACTTCAATGTTTCATCCAAATATCAGCACAAGGTACTCTTTTGGGGTATTATAGGAGCGTTGGCCTTCCGGCTCCTGTTTATCTTTCTCGGTATTGCATTGATCGAGCGTTTCCACTGGATCATTTATGTTTTCGGTGCTTTTTTAATCTTTACCGGAATCAAGCTTGGCCTGGAGAAAAACAAAAAAATTGAGCCGGAAAAAAATCCGATTCTCAAACTTGTCCGCCGGTTCCTGCCGGTTACTCGCGAATTTCACGAAGAAAAGTTTTTTGTTCATATCCGCTCGCGTTGGGTCGCAACTCCCATGTTTATCGTACTGGTCGTGATCGAAACCACGGATATCGTTTTTGCCCTCGACTCGATTCCGGCGATTATGGCCATCACCAGAGACCCTTTTATTATCTATAGTGCCAATGCTTTTGCAATTCTCGGGCTGCGGGCTCTTTATTTTGCCTTGTCGGGAGTAATGAGACTCTTCCATTATCTGCACTACGGCCTGGCCCTTATTCTTGTTTATGTCGGGGTCAAGATGATAATTGAACCGTTCTATGAAATTGACACATTCTATTCTCTGTTTTTTATTCTGGGTACAATTGTCGCTTCCACCCTGCTCTCTTATTTTTTTCCGGAAGAGAATGGCAAGGACCTCCCGGACTCCGCCGCCGGCGATTCAATGAATTCCTGAAAGCTTATGGAAGTACTTTCATACAAGTGGTTCATGACCTATTACCTGGCAATGGGCACCTTGCTCCTTACCGGCGGTATCTATTCTTTGATCCGAATTTCATTGATCAAAGACTATCTCCTTGGAGCTGCCAGGGATGAACATCCACCCTCGTTGTGGATACAGTTCCTTAAGGGGCTGTTTTATTTTACACTTCCATGCCTGCTTTTCTCCTTTTTCCCCTTCTCCTGGCCGGAGTTGCTGTTTTCAATCTGGTCTCTGATCATTGTATATATGGCAGGACAACTGCTGGCCTATTGGCCTCAAACCTCCCGGGCAATTCTTCAAAACCGGGAAGAACTCCGGGGTAAAATTAAATGGGTAGCCGGCAATATGCTGTCGATCGGGATCATCCTGTTTTTACTTTGTTATTACCTTATCACAAAAGGGTAATGGAACGGAGATGTGAAATGATTTAAACTACCCTCCCGGCAGGTTGTCGGTCCCGATTTAAAAAGGTACGCTTGCTTTTACCCGGTAATAAAGATCGTAATTGTCAAATCCTGTTAAATCGTAATGAGGTTGTGCAAGTCCGACGGAGTGTATGAATTGAAAGGGACCCATGCTGACCCTATTTTTTATTTCACTTCCCACCCCCAAGCGCCGGGTTCTGTTTACCCTCCCCACAATCTCTCCGGGTTCCAGGACGAGCCCGGCATCTGCAAAAAGGGTAAAACTGGTAGGACCGAGCTTCAGGAATCCTAAAATAGTTGTCTGAAGAGATGGCAGAAAAGGAATCCGGTACTCGGCCGAAGCAAATGCCACATGTTTACCTGCAGCGAATTCACGAAATCCCCTTACCCGGTCATTTTCGTATGTCTGCAGGTAGATCGCTCCGTAATGCAGCGGAAGATCAATATTGTCATACCTGGAAAAACCAATGAAATTCTGGGGGAGCGGTTCTCCAAATTGCGACTGGAAGCGGCCGTAAAGATAAATCCGGTGCCTGCCCGGCGCAGGCAATAGTGTATAGGCGCTGAAATCAGTCGTAAAAAATGAGATTTCGGACCCGAATATTTTTTCCGCACCCGTGGCCATCACCCGAATACCATATCCATCCAGCGGATGAATTACATTATGAATATACGGCCGTTGTTTTTTGATTCTCCATGACAAACGCAGATCCATCTGTCGCCCCTCTTCCGGCATCGCGATCAGAGGTGAATCCTTATACTCTCTCAAGGTATAAGGCTTTATAGAAGTATACCTGAGCCGCACCCCGAGACGGCTTCGCCGGTAGGAAGATTCAAAACGGTCTAACGGCCAGATCGCCGATACGTCCGTTCCTGTCATTTCGTCAA
>JBBDNC010000011.1:0-1543 GCA_040877875.1 Balneolaceae bacterium
CCGGCTATTATGATTATAGATCTCAACCCAATCCCAATGGCTATTTCAGAAATCAGAAAAATGTTGAGCCGGACGACCCATACGAGTATAATTTTGATTTGAGTGAGAAGCTGGAGGTGCCCGGCGATTGGAATACTCAAAAGGAAAAACTTCTCTGGTATGAAGGGACGATCTGGTATAAAAAAGATTTCAACTGGGAGCTGAAACAGGATAAACGGGTCTTTCTCTATTTTGGAGCAGTAAATTATGATGCAAGGGTTTGGGTTAACGGGGAGTACGCCGGTCGACATATCGGTGGCTTTACTCCTTTCAATTTTGACGTTACGGAGCTCTTACAGGATGGAGATAATTTTGTGGTTGTGATGGCCGATAATACCCGTAAACCGGAAGCCGTACCGACAATGATTACGGATTGGGCGAATTATGGCGGCATCACCAGGTCTGTAAAGCTTATTGAGACGGAATCGACATTTTTACAGGATTATTACATCCAACTGAATCAAAATGAAGAGAATGAAGTCACCGGGTGGATACGCCTGAATGGTGAACAGCTTCAGCAACAGGTCGAAATTCTTATTTCAGCGGAGAATATTGTGCATAGGGTAGAGACGGATGCGGATGGATTTGCATCATTTACTTTTCCGGCAGATTTGAAAAAATGGTCGACCACAGATCCGCATTTATATGATGTCCGAATTGTTACTGAAACGGATGATATCACGGATCAGATCGGGTTTCGAACCATTGAAACCGACGGAACCGATATTTTACTGAATGGCGAACCGATCTTTTTGAGGGGTGTCAATATTCACGAAGAAGCACCCTATCGAACCGGAAGAGCTCATAGTATTGACGATGCGCGGATTTTGCTAAACTGGGTGGAGGAGATGGGTGGTAATTTTGTTCGCTTGTCGCACTATCCGCATAATGAACATATGGTTAGAGAAGCGGAGAGACGCGGTATCATGGTCTGGGCAGAGCTGCCTCTTTACTGGATGATCCAATGGGATAATCCGGAAACACTCGAAAATGCCCGGAATCAACTCACAGAAATTATTCACAGAGATAAAAATCGTGCGGCAGTAATCCTTTGGGCGATGTCAAACGAAACTCCATTGACCGACGCCCGTGTTCATTTCCTCAGGGAGATGATCAAGACGACAAAAGCACTGGATCCATTCCGCCTCACAACAGCCGCTCTGCAAAGTAGCTGGATTGAAGAGGAGGATAGTGAACGAATTACTTTTATGATTGATGATCCGATTGGAGAGTATCTGGATGTACTCGGGGTGAATCAATACTACGGCTGGTATGGTGGCGAAAATGCCCCGATGGATCACCTGACATGGGCAACGATCTATGATAAACCCCTCATCATCAGTGAATTTGGTGCCGGCGCCAAGCAGGGGTGGAATGTGCCTGACAATCAGCGCTGGTCTGAGGAGTTCCAGGCAGAACTCTACAGGCATACACTCGATATGTTTGATCGAATCGAGTTCCTGAGTGGAACAGTCCCATGGATACTGATGGATTTCAGATCCCC
>JBBDNC010000012.1:0-1522 GCA_040877875.1 Balneolaceae bacterium
GCCGGCTTTTCAGATGTTCAAATCGCCTGGCTGCTCAGTAAATCCAATTCAAAGATCACCGAAGAACAGGTCAGGAAAAAGCGAATGGAGTTTGAACTCATCCCCTCGTTTAAGCTTGTCGATACCTGTGCTGCGGAATTCCCGGCCGAAACCCCCTACTATTATTCCTCCTATGAACACGAAAATGAGAGTGAGGTCACCGATAAGAAAAAAGTCATGATCCTCGGCAGCGGCCCGAACCGGATCGGGCAGGGGATCGAATTCGACTATTCCTGTGTACACGCCGTACTGGCCGCCCAGGAGATGGGATATGAAACGATCATGGTTAATTGTAACCCGGAAACCGTATCCACCGACTTTGACATTGCCGACAAACTCTACTTCGAGCCGGTATTTTGGGAAAGGGTGCTGGATATCTATGAACATGAAAAACCGGAAGGCGTAATTCTGCAGGTTGGCGGACAAACGGCACTCAAGCTTGGGAAACGATTTGTCGAAGCGGGAATTAAAATCTTCGGTACGGATTTCGAAATGATCAATTTCGCGGAAGACCGGGGATCCTTCTCCACGCTCCTGAAAAAACTGGATATCCCCTTCCCGGCTTACGGAACAGCACGGACGGCCGATGATGCAATCGACATTGCCAAAAGAATCGGTTACCCGGTACTGATCCGTCCCAGTTATGTACTGGGAGGCCAGGGGATGAGAATCGCTGTCAAGGAAGATGAACTCCGCGGGTATGTAAAGAAAATACTCGAAACTCATCCGGAAAACGACTTCCTGATCGACAAATTCCTGGATCACGCTGTGGAAGTAGACGTTGACTCGGTTTACGACGGCAAGCAGCTTCACATTGCCGGAATTATGCAGCACATCGAGCCGGCGGGTGTTCACTCGGGTGACTCCACCGCCGTACTCCCGCCCTACTCATTGAGTGATAAAGCTATTGAAACCATTAAGGAGTACCAGGAGAAAATCGCCAGTGCGATGGAAATCGTCGGATTTTTGAACGTGCAATATGCCGTAAAAGGTGACGATGTTTTCGTGCTCGAAGCTAATCCGCGATCCACGAGAACCATCCCGTTCCTTGCCAAGGCTACTCAGCGGCCTGAAGCTAAAATCGGTGTAAAAGTCATGCTGGGGGCAAAATTGAAGGAATTCGATCTGACCTCAAAACTCAAGCACTGGGCGATCAAGGAACCGGTATTCCCGTTCGATAAATTCCCCGAAGTTAAAAAAGAGCTGGGACCTGAAATGAAATCGACCGGTGAAACGATTTACTTTATGGAGAATTTCAACGACGAACATTTCAAGAAGCCGTATGAGTTTAAAAACCTGTACCTGAGTAAATAAATACCGGATGGAATTTTGAGGGACCCAGGCCAAATACTTTTATCGAGTAAAAAGTACTGGGCCGCAAGGACCGCTTCAAATTAATGGATGATATTTGTATCATATTCACTGTTAGAGGGCTTTGAAAAACCAGGGGTTTTGTTCAATATCAAAGCCTGAGCGAATTCGG
>JBBDNC010000013.1:0-41242 GCA_040877875.1 Balneolaceae bacterium
TTAAAAATGTAAATGGGTTGGGTGGTATCCTGACAGTGGTTTACATCTTCATGGGTAAAATAAATATTGTTGAAAATAGAATCCTTACTTGCCTCATAGAGGGCCTTCTCAAATTTATAAGGGAAATCGCCGGATTTTAAAAAGGATTTTTCCACATACCCCATATCGAATTTTCGCAAGTTGTATGAGGGTTCCTGGAAACGGTGCCTCACCTGGTGGGTAAATTCTTCAAGATGATTTCTCTTGTTTTCTTTTTCGGATTCAATTGTACTTTCCCGAAGCTGGTACAGGGAGTAGACATTCATCCCCGTAAGGGCAATGACTGCCACGAGTCCGATACCGAAGGAGAGTAAACGTAAGGAGCTTGAATTATTCATATCCGATTATACCGTATAAAGACCAACGGAGGGCTTTGCAAAACCGTTGTTTTGCCCAATCTCATCATTTTCGCGAATTCGAAATCCTCATTTATGCCTAATAAACTGCGGTTCCGAATTCGCTCAGGCTTTGATATTGAACAAAACCCCTGGTTTTTCAAAGCCCTCCAACGATTAATATCGATTAAAATTAACGAAATAAATTAAAAATCAGAGTCCTATTAAAGATTTTTACATTTATTCACGGTTTCACACATCATCCGATTCCTGTCACATGGGGGGAAGGGTCTGAATTCCAAAGTTCTCTATATTATTAGAAACAAACTCGGTTGTGAACCCGTGCCGGTAACAGATATTTCCCGCTTTTACTCCTCCCCTTAAACGAGTAATCACAGCAGGAGGTATATCTGCAGTGCATTAATTTTAAGTTATGAATGCTTCAGTTGTTATTTCGTCTCCACACGTTGTTGCTTCGGTCGATATCGGGAAAATGTTCACCGGGATCCAGCCTGACTTCGTTTACAGGTTGGGAAGTTTCCACGGTAAGAGTAGTAGAGCGGGTGCCTGAAAGCCACACATCCACCGGTACTTTCTCCGTTTGTTTGGTTCCGTCTTCAAATGTGATCAGGATGGTAACAGGCATCGGAATATTTCCGTTGTCCTGGATTTCAATCGATACCGATTCATCCTGTTGAGTAACTTCTCCCACGGCATGATTCAGAACCCAGGTTTCGTAGTACCAGCTTCGCCAGAACCAGTTGAGATTCCGTCCGCTTAGGTCTTCGATCGTACTGAAAAAATCCCAGGGTTGGGGATGCTTGTAAGTCCAACGGTCAATAAAACCCAGGTAAGCTTCCTGAAACAGTTCTTTACCCAGCATGCCCCGGAGTGCTGTTAAAATAGACGCCGGTTTTGGATAGGAGGCGATTCCGAAAGCCGGTCCGGGATAGTGATAGTCGGACCAGCGTATCATCGGCCCTTCATTGTCCGTTCCGGCGATTCCGAGATAAGACTGAAAAACATCCAGGTTTTTAAAATCATCCGGATAGGCATCGACCATTGCCTGGTGAGTATTAAAAGTCGTAAATCCTTCATCCATCCAGCTATACCGGCGTTCATTCGTACTTACGATCATCGGAATCCACATGTGGCCAAATTCATGGGCTGTAACGCTATGCAGTTGTTGTGAGCCGAGGTTGTTATAGCTTCCTATCAGGGTCATCATTGGAAATTCCATGCCTCCGCCGATAATTCCAGCCCCTTCAACAGAAGTCATATGAGGCCAGGGATAGGGCAAATCCAGGTAATCGGATAAAAAGGTGATGGAATGTTGGGCAAATTCTGCCTGATTCACCCATAAGGGGGCGCTGTTGCGATAAAAAGAGTTGATTCGTGTATAGTTCTGCTGCCCGTCCCCGTTCACGTCTCCCACGGGTGCCCTGGCTCCATCCCAGATGGATTCTGACGTAGCACTGAAAGCTGCATCCCGGACATTTTCGGCAGTAAATTTCCAGGTCAGTTTACCGTTCTCGCTCATTTGAGTGGTTCCTCCGAGATCGGCTTCCGTAACAATATGAACGACTTCATCACTTTCGCCGGCTTCCTGGTATCGTTCCAGGATCCGGTCAGCCAATACTTCCCCGGGATTTAAAAACTCGCCCGTCGACATAACCAGCCAGTTTTCCGGAGCTGTGATTTCAATATTGTAATCTGCAAATCCGTGATAAAATTCAGCGTTCCCCAAAAAAGGATCTGTGAACCATCCGTTCACGTCATCATATACGGAAACCTGGGGGTACCAATAGGCAATCATAAAAAGATTATCCTGGTTTCTTCCCATGCGGCCGGAGGCTCCCTCTTCCGGTACAACAAATGACCACTTGATTTCCAGATCAATACTGTTTCCGGATAAAAGAGGCTCGTCGGGGATCACCAACAGCCGGGTGGAATTAACAAGATACCCGGGTTCCCCCCTGTAAGATTGATTGTTGGGACTGATTTCCTCCAGTGTGTTGCCGCGAACTTGTACTTCGGTCAGCTTGATTCCCCCGGTGATTTCCGTGTTTTCCTTTTTCATCGTACCGGCCTTGTGCAAATTCTGGCTCAGTTCCAGGATAATCTGTTCCAGGTCGTCCGGCGAGTTATTGGTATATTGGATCGTTGCAGATCCTTCGACCCGGTTTTCATCCGGCAGGAGTTCAGCTTTCAAGTCGTACCGGGCTTCGTTTTGCCAGTAGGAATCCCCCGGTTCTCCTGTTGTGGACCGGCTGCCTTCTTCCACACTCAACTGATAATTCAGAGGGGTTTTGATGGGGTACGGGAGGGGACGTTCCAGGTTTGGCGTTTGAGCAGGACCTTGCGCGACTATTCCTGAAGTCGTCATTTGCCTTGAAGAGGTACAGGAAGAGACGATCACCAAAAATATTGACAAGAAGCAAAGAGACCTGAAATTATAGTTGAATGACAATGACATGGTATATGGGTATTTGATTGTATTGGCTCTTAATTGTAACGATAGGGACCGGGAAACACACGGGTTCTTTCCCGATTAAAAAACAACCTCGTAATTATTGACCTCGAGTAATGTAAATTACTCTTCAGATAGTTTTGAAAAATTTTTAGCTATAACCGTTTTCAAATCTTCAAATTCAATCGGTTTAATGAGATAATCCAGATAATTGGTTTTCTTGGCTCTTTCCCTGTGATGGGGATCGGAATTTCCAGTGATATATATGACGGGTACCGGGGAAAAATCACGGATTTCAAGCATAGCTTCAATACCATCCATTTCCCCTTCCAGCGCTATGTCCATCAGGATCAGGTCAGGATTTAGCTGCCTTGCATATTCAACAGCTGTTTTACCGTAGACAAGCTCTCCTTCTGTTTCAAAATTCAGCTTCTCCATATAACTTTCGTAAAGAAGATTCAGAATCAGATCATCTTCAACGATCAATACTTTCTTTTTTTTCTCTGCCATTCTATGTCAGTTTATAAGGATTGGGAAAATCAGATGCCTTGAAGGTAATAAATATAGTTCCCTCAGAAATAAAAATCCCCGACAATGCCGAGTTATCCTATGCAAACCTTTTATATTCTGCCCGCACCTTTAAGATATTGAAACATGTATTGATCTCGGACTTCTCATACCGATAAAAATACATAAGCAAAATCAATGAAAAAATAATGGAAAAGGACCTATTTATCTATGAGTAATTTTCTTGTAACAATTGGGGTTTTAAATACTCTTAATTATTACAGGGCGGTCACTTGGTAAAGGTGAAAAGTGCTTCTGTTTGTTTTAAACAGATATTTATCATTTTTCCGGTATAAAAATTGATACGCATTGACCCGTAAGAGGGAAAAGAGGAGGCTGGAATTAAAATTCTCGAGATGAGAGATTCGAGTCTCTGTTCTTTACTGAAGTTGTCTCCTTAAAAGCATTAGTCAGTAAAAGTAAAATATGTAATAGGTATTAAAATCTGTGTTAGGAGGAGCAAAGTATGATTAAAAAAGAAATCTCCAAATCTGTTGTGGAGCTTAGAGCTAATCTGTCACGCACTGCACGTGTAGAAGAATGGGCCCGGTTAATGGGGTATACCTGTCCTAAAAAATTTGCGCGAAAATTTCTCCGGTATTTTTCAACCCGACCCCGAAGAATCCTGAAATACATCCGCTTGCAAAGTATTTCTCAACAATTGCGGGAAAACAACCGATCTAATTTTGAAATTGCACAGTGGCATGGAATACCGGATGAAATCGCATTAAATAAATTCATCAATTACCATCTGAATTGTTCTCCGACAGATTTGAAAGAGATGCCGGAAGAAGAGTTAAGGGAAAGGTTGAAAAAATCGGTAGTAAATAATGGTAGTAAAAATCGGTAGTAAAGTTAGGAAGTGATAAAATTTCATCTGCTTCTTATATATGTACGGAGGCAATCGGTCTGACTCACACGAGCTGACACGAATAAGAGTTGATGTCTGAACCAAAGGTTGAATACAAAGTGCCGGGAATATAGAGGTCCGGTTCTTCTTGTGGTTCTCACACCAGAGGGTAATGTCTGGCTTGCAAATCAGAGGTGCTCGCTTAACGCTTCGAAGCTATCATCCTAATTTGATTTTGCTAATTTTCTGTCATGATTCATTCTGCGCTTGAATTTTTAACACATGAATTGAATGAGTATCTGAAGTTGAGAACGGATACGGCCGGCACCGGGGATGACAAAATTTTTTTAACCAATGTTGCTGCCGAAGATGGTGTGGTTATCCCGAATAAGTCGTTGGGTTTGTCGCTTATCAATATTGAAGAGGAGCGGTATTTAAAAGAACAAAAAGCCACGTTTACCAGTGATAATGGAGTCGTTGAACACCTGAATCCCGAGATTAAACTCAACTTGTATATTCTCGTATCGGCCAACTTCCAGGGGAACGGTTCCGACTCATCGGCTGACTACTCCGAGGGGTTGAAGCAGCTTTCTTATGTGATTTCTTTTTTTCAGGCCAGAAATGTTTTTACAGCCGGTAACTCTCCCTCCATGGTTGATTTCGATGCGGATATTAAAAAACTGATTGTAGAACTGTTTTCCTATTCGTTTGAACAACTCTACAATTTCTGGACTGTGGTGGGGACTAATTATCTGCCGTCAGTCTTGTACAAAGTAAGGCTCGTCAGATTTCAGGAGAAAGCAATTCAGGATTCGACTCTTCCGATCGAGAAAATCGGAGTGGATACACAAAGGAGATAAAGGATGTATATCAACTATAACCGTTTATTTAATCTTCATTTCGCCCACGATTATTATTCGGACGGGAAACCCGACGGTTTAAGGCTGGAGCTGACCCATGCATCCAGGCAAAAGCTGAACCGGGCGAAGATGCTCTTTAAAACTGTCCCGAATGGTGTGACAGTTTTATACCGCGCCCTGGAAGATGAGGTCAGCCCTATGGTAAAACTCGACGGTATTTATCTCACATTCGCACTAAAAATCAACCATGCGGCGAAATTTCATACGGTTACCCGGCTTGACGAATCTTCTGCCCGGAAATACAGGTCTTCAAATGTTCTGTATTTTTCGAACGATCCTGTATTCACCTCTACAGATCCGGAAAATCCTGAAATTCTTACTCATGAATTGATAGACGCTGTCAAATCCCCTCTCTTTACCTATTCATTCTCCCTAGATTCTTCGCCGGATCAGGTCATATTCAAGCTCACAGATGCGTTCGGGAACCCGGTATCGCCCGGTAAAGATATAACCGGAGACCCACTGCCAGAAGAAATTGTGCTTGACAGGGATTCGGACGACTACTACAAACAGCAGGTGGATCTAAGGGGGAAGCCGGGAGGGAAATATACGGTTACAATTGAGGAGAAAGAGGGCACCGGCAGTTTGAAAAGTGAGGTTATCTATGTCGATGAGGAGCTTTCGGGCAAGAATATTCTGGGGATTGTAGATCTTAACTATGAATCGGAAGGGAGTCATCTATATGGCGATACCGAAGAATATGAGCTCAGTTTCACAAGAAAAGAGACATTCTGGAAATATTTTATTGTAGACAAAAACCAGAAGGTGAATAAGCACGACAAACTCCTCATTGACGACAGCAGTGCGGACGAGTCGGATCATTATAGCGCCACCCAATTTAAAAGACAGGGGGACGCTCCTCATTCAAGTGTCCGTATCAACGGAATGGATACGGTGATTTTTAAATCGGAGGATCCCATCCCCTTTTTCGAAATCCCGAAATCCGCACTCAAACTGAAAAACACTCCCGGCAAAACCTTGATCGGGAACCTGCCGAACCCCTCCCACCAGGGAGTTGTGAAAGTGGGTGAAAGCGATGAATTGGAGTCAGAAGTCTATGTGTATATATAACATTAAAATCAATCCACTATGCAAAATATAAAAACCCCCGGAGTAACCATTCAGGAAATTTCCAAACTTCCGGCCTCAGTAGCCCCGGTCGCAACGGCTGTCCCTGCCTTTATCGGGTATACCGAAAAAAGCATTCGGGGAAAGGAAGAGATTCCGGTGAATACCCCGGTCGAAATCTCTTCGATGCTGGAATATGAGGAAATATTCGGATCACCGTTTAAGGAAGCATTCGGCATTTCACTTACCGGTCCATCCACTGAACCGGATGATACATCTGTCGAAGTGACGGTGCCCGGTTCGGGTTTATCCCCCTACCGACTGTATTACAATATGAGAATGTATTTTGCCAATGGAGGCGGACGCTGTTATGTCGTATCAGTGGGAAAATACAAGGAGAATCCCACTTCGGGGGCTATTGATTCTGATGAGTTGAAAAAAGGAGTTGATGCACTTGAAACTGAAGACGAACCCACTCTGATCGTTGTGCCGGAAGCCACTGTATTAACCGATTCGGGCAAGAGAGGGGGTCTGTATGACCGCATGCGGGACCAG
Source organism: Balneolaceae bacterium (assembly GCA_040877875.1). GTDB lineage: Bacteria > Bacteroidota > Rhodothermia > Balneolales > Balneolaceae > JBBDNC01. The sequence goes on from JBBDNC010000013.1 coordinate 6,805, forward strand.
TGTGCTAAATTGAAGGACCGGTTTGCCCTCATGGATGTGGTAGAGGCAAATGACGACGATCCGATTGAGGATGCAAAAGGGTTCAGGGGAGAAATTGGTATGAACAACCTGAATTACGGGGCGGCTTACTACCCGGCTTTGGAAACTTCCCTCCGTCTCAGCTATTTGGAAGAATCGGTTCAGATCACCGACAAGCGGGGGGAGGACGGAGTGGGTCCATTTCATGATCTTGTTCTCACGAACGTTCCGGAGGGGAGTGAAAATGCAAGAGGGAAAATTGTCATCCTGGATAATAATGAGGTTGCGACGAATGATGTTTTTACAATCGGCGAGGATGATTTCAAGGTCGTGGACAGTGGCCCTGGTGATAATGAATTCGAATTGGGAGGGACAGAAAAAGGAACTGCCCAAAATCTTGCAAGTGCCGTGAGTGACAATGACGACTATGAAGTGAACCGGATTTCAAATACCGGCGTAGTTCTGGTCACAGCGAAGGAACCGGGTGAAGATGGGACTTCCATTGCACTCGGGTTCAGCGGGTCGGAAGATGGAGTTGAGGTCTCAGGATCTTCTCTTGAATTGGAGAAGCCGGACAAAACACTTTACAATCAAATTAACAAAGAACTCGATAAAAAAAGACTGACCCTCTATCCGGCCAGTACCCTGGCCGGTGTATATGCACGGGTGGATCGTGACCGGGGGGTCTGGAAGGCCCCGGCAAATGTAAGTCTGAATCTTGTTGACGAACCCTCGGTGATCCTTACCGATGAGGAACAGGCACCGCTGAATGTGGATGCCGATACCGGCAAATCGGTGAATGCCATTCGCAAGTTCCACCAAAAGGGAACCATTGTGTGGGGAGCGAGAACCCTTGCAGGCAATGATAACGAATGGCGTTATGTCCCGGTTCGCAGGCTCTTCATTTTTATCGAGGAATCCATCAAGAAGGCTACGGAACCGGTCGTATTTGAACCGAATGTTGCAAACACATGGTCGAAAACCAAAGCGATGATCGAAAACTTTCTGACCGGCCTGTGGCGGGATGGAGCCCTGGCCGGTGCAACCCCGGAAGATGCTTTTTATGTAAAGGTGGGACTGGGAGAAACGATGAATTCAAATGATATACTGGAAGGAAGATTGATCATCGAAATTGGCATCGCGGCGGTACGGCCGGCTGAATTTATCATACTGCAATTCATGCACAAACTTCAGGAATCCTAAAACAACAATGACATGAGTTATAAAACACCAGGAGTATACGTAGAAGAAATCTCAACCCTCCCTGCCTCGATTGCCGGAGTGGACACGGCAATTCCGGCCTTTGTCGGGTATACCGAAAAGGCCGTGAAAGACGGAGAAGATGATGGCCTGCTCTATGAACCCACCAGGGTTACCTCCCTGCTCGAGTACAGAGAAAAGTTCGGAGGGCCGGATAAAGAAGTTTTTTCATTCACGATTACAGATGAGTTGGATGATGATTCTGAATTGGTGGAGAGGGAGTTTGGTGTGGACCTGGACAGCCATACTTTTTCAAAGTATAAACTGTACTACAGTCTTCAGCTCTACTTCGACAATGGCGGTGGCCCGTGTTATATCGTGTCGGTCGGAGATTATGACAGTACTATTGAAGATGAAAATACGGACGGCGATGAGGGGCTTAAAGTCGGTATCAAGGCACTTGAAAAAGTAGATGAACCGACATTGATCCTTTTCCCGGATGCCGTGAGTCTGGGCACGAAGGAGGCTTATGGCGGTGTAGTCCAGGAAGCCCTGACCCAGTGTAACAAATTGAAGGACCGGTTTACGGTGATCGACCGATATTACAAAGACGATGATTCGGTGTCGCTGTCTGATTTCAGGGAATCCCTGGGAATGTCCTATTTGAGTTACGGGGCTGTCTATCATCCGTTTTTAAAGACCATCCTGAACTACCAGGTGGATGAAGAAAATTCCACAATTTCACATGAAAGTACAGAAGGTGGCACGTTAAGCCTCGACGGTGAAAAATTTTCGGACCTGGAAGACAATCATCCAAGCGTTTACCGGTCCCTGGAGGCCGAATTGAAGGATATCTATGTTGAGCTCCCGCCGTCCGGTGCGGTGGCCGGAGTTTATGCCCGTGTGGATCGCAACCGAGGGGTCTGGAAAGCACCTGCCAACGTAAGTCTTAATTCGGTCATTGCACCGACTGTCAAGATTACAGATGATATACAGGCAAAACTGAATGTTGATTCAACTTCAGGGAAATCCATCAACGCGATCCGTTCTTTTACAGGGAAGGGAACTCTTGTTTGGGGGGCCCGGACTCTGGCCGGAAACGACAATGAATGGCGATACATTCCTGTCCGCCGTCTTTATATCTATGTCGAGGAGTCTGTTAAAAAAGCCACGGAATTTGTTGTTTTTGAACCCAATACGGCCAATACATGGGTTCGGGTTCGGGCGATGATTGAAAATTTTCTGACTGGCTTGTGGCGTAACGGTGCATTGGCCGGCGCTACCACGGAGGATGCTTTTTTTGTAAAAGTAGGCTTGGGAGAAACGATGACCTCCCAGGATATCCTGGAAGGAAGAATGATCGTAGAGATTGGATTGGCGGCAGTGCGGCCGGCTGAATTCATCATACTCAGGTTCATGCACAAACTTCAGGAATCTTAACGTAAATCAACATTACACTTTTCACCAAATCATAAAATATTATGGCTGAACAATACCCAGTATCCGCATTTCATTTTCAGGTAGAATGGGGCGGTGAACGAATCGGTTTTACAGAAGTTTCAGGACTCACCGTGGAACTTCAGAATATTGAATATCGTGAAGGTAACGCCAAAGATTACCAGGTCACCAAAATGCCGGGGATCCCGCAATACAGTAACATTACCCTGAAGCGGGGGATCTACCGGGATGACAACGAGTTCTTTGAGTGGCTGAATACGGTGAAGATGAACGAAATAGACAGAAGAGATCTGACGATCAGCCTTTTGAACGAGGAGCATGATCCCGTTACAGTCTGGAAGGTGAAAGAGGCCTGGCCATGCAAGGTTGAAGGCCCTACACTGAATTCAACGGGTAACGAGGTGGCAGTAGAATCGATTGAACTCTGCCATGAAGGTCTAACGATTGAATTTGCCTGATTTATGGCTGAATACTATCCACCTGCCGGTTTTCATTTCAGGGTTAATGTTGAAGGCCTGGACTCCGACAGCAAAGACATCGGTTTTCAGGAAGTGTCCGGTATCGACGCTACAGTAGGTGAAACAACCTATGAGGAAGGAGGTGAAAACAGGTTTGTTCACCGCCTTCCCGAGCGTGTTACCTACGAAAAACTTGTACTCAAACGGGGAGTGTTACAAGGTTCGGAACTGATCGGCTGGTTCAAAAAAGCAGTCGAGTCATTTCAGTTTGAACCGAAAGGCGTTCTGGTAACTCTGTTGAATGAAGAACACGAACCTCTGGAGTCCTGGAGCTTTATCAATGCCTATCCGGTCAAATGGTCGGTCGACAGTTTTAACTCGACCAAAAATGAAGTGGCGGTAGAGACCATCGAGCTGGCATTTCAGTATTTCCGGCGGATGGAAGTCGATCAGAAAAAAAAATAAATCGTAAACCCCCCGTATTTTTCATAAAACGGGCCCCAATAAAGGGTTGAACGGTATAAATAGAAAGGATGGAGAATCATGCCGATTGAAATTCGTGAATTAGTCATCAAGGCAGTCATAAACGATACGAGTCAGCAGAATCGCAGAGAAGAATCAACCGGCGGTCCGGAGACGGATACCCCTCAACAATTCGACAAACTTGAAGAAACTGTACAGCAGGTTCTCGAAGTAATACGTGAAAACAAAAACGAAAGATAATGGCAGAATCAAACGAATTTCGTGAACTGGAAGGTCTTGCCAAAATGACCATTGCTGCTTATCCCGATGAGAAATACAAGGATGGGGATGAGATTACGGTATTAGATGGGGATACGTCATTTGAAATGATGTATAATCCCAATACCTACAGCCAGGAGTACAAGAACAATTATGTAAAGCGCAATACCCAGGGGAATACCGGGACTCTTGTATTCACCCATACCGAACCTGAAAACGTTTCGTTCGAATTCCTGTTTGATGCAACCGGGGCATCGGTTTCTGGAAATTCCAATATCACCGACCGGATCGTGAAGGACAAGCGAACGGATTCTGTCATTCAGCAATTTCTTGGAATTACCTATCAGCGGTCGGGGGATACACACCAGCCTAATTTCCTGAAACTTCGCTGGGGTGATTTTGAATTCAGGGGCCTGCTGGAAAGTGCTACGGTAACTCACAAGATGTTTAACCTTGACGGAAATCCGATCCGGTCAACGGTCGAGTGTAGTTTCAGGAAACACACCTCACTTGAGGAACAGGCAGCGGAAGAAAGGAGGAGTTCTCCGGATATGACCCACTACCGGCTGGTAAAGGAAGGAGATACCCTTCCGGGGATTGCACACAAAATCTACGGGGACGCTTCTTTATACTTGGAACTGGCCAGGGTAAATAATTTGATCGGTTTCAGGCAGCTTAAGGCCGGTCAGCGTTTAACGCTTCCCCCAATCAGGAAAACCGAGATATGAGTCCGAGCAGAGTCATACCGACCCAGGCAGAAACGGATCTTCCTACGTTCACGGTATTGGTGGAGGGGGAGGATATCGGCGGCAATTTTGGAATCATGGGTATCATGGTATCCAAATCGGTAAACAGAATTCCGAAAGCACGGATTGTACTTGGAGACGGGGATGTTGCCGGCGGGGATTTTAAAATCAGCAGCAGCGATGTTTTTCTGCCCGGCAAGGAAGTGGAAATCAAAGGCGGCTACCATAATATCGAAGATACCGTTTTCAAGGGGATCATCATTGGACACAGTATCAAAGCCCGGGAAAACAAGAATTCAATTCTTCAAATTGATTTGAGAGATCCGTCTGTGAAAATGACTGTCGGGCGGCAAAACAGGTACTTCGAAGAAGTGAATGACAGTGAGGTGATTGAGGAGCTGATCAATGAGTACGGACTTGATAACGAGGTGGAAGAGACGACCGTACAACACCGGGAAATGGTGCAGTATTATACGACGGACTGGGATTTTATGATTGCCCGTGCAGACGTGAACGGGAAATTGGTTTTTGTGGACGATGGAAAAATTGAAGTCAAGAAACCCGACCTGGGCCAGGAACCGATTCTGAACCTGGCTTATGGCGATAATGTAATTTCATTTGAAGCCGGAATGGATGCACGGGATCAATATTCAGCCTCCAACAGCCACTCATGGAATTACACCCGGCAGGAGATGATTGAGGAAGAAGGTGAAGACCCGGGGTTAAACGAGCAGGGTAACGTACCGGCTGGTGACCTGGCGGAGGTCATAGGACTGGAGTCCTGGAGGCAGCAGCACAGCGGGAAGGTAGAAGATACCGAATTAAAAGCCTGGTCAGACTCTAAAATGCTGAAAAGCCGCTTGGCAAAAGTAAAGGGAAGAGTCAGAATTACCGGCTTCAGCGATATTAAACCCGGACACGTCATTCAGCTCGAGGGATTCGGTGACCGTTTTGACGGCCCCGCTTTTGTTTCGTCGATCCATCACCATAAATCAGCCGATGAAGCCTGGCATACCGATATTGAATTTGGCCTCGAACAGGAGTGGTTTATTAATAAGTATGATGACATCGTAGCCCGACAGGCTTCCGGCCTTGTCCCCCCGATTCATGGTTTACAGATCGGTGTTGTCACAAACCTTCATGAGGACCCGGACGGGGAAGACCGTATAAAAGTCCGGATGCCTGTAATCGATCCGCAGAACGAAGGAGTGTGGGCCAGAATGATCTCACTGGATGCGGGAGACGGAAGGGGGATCGTTTTTCGGCCGGAGGTAGGTGATGAAGTAATTGTCGGGTGTGTGAATGATGATCCCAGGGATCCCGTAATACTGGGAATGGTGCATAGCAGTGAATATCCGTCGCCCCTCCCCGCCGAAGAAGAGAACAACGAAAAGGGGATCGTCACAAGGAGCGAGCTGAAACTGATGTTTGATGATGATAAAAAAAGCATCACGGTAGAGACACCGGATGGAAATAAATGGGTACTGAGTGATGATGAAAGCGTCATCCGGATCGAGGATTCAAATGGAAATAAAATCAGTCTTACTGAAGACGGAATTTCAATTGAAAGTGCAGGAGACCTGAGCCTGAAAGCATCCGGTGACGTCACCATAGAAGGTACGAATATCAGCGGGTCAGCTACTGCAAGTTTTAAAGCGGACGGTGGCTCCGGCGCCGAACTTACATCGAATGGCCAGACCGTCGTGAAAGGTTCGCTGGTCTCGATTAATTAATGGACTGGATTTTTTCAAAGATGAGTGACAGTCATCCTGTAAACGGCTTAACTCTTACAAATAACAGATAATAATTATGCCAGCAGCAGCACGGGTTACAGATACAACGAATCACGGAGGAACCATTGTCGGGCCGGGAGAGCCTACGGTTCTGATAGGAGGAATGCCGGCTTGTGTGGCGGGTGACAATCACGTTTGCTCATTGCCTCCAAATACCCATCAACCCACATCGAGTCCCTTTCCGGTTGGAAGCACAACGGTATTAGTCGGCGGGAAACCTGCCATCCGGGTGGGAGATGTCTGCATTTGCGGTGCGTCGGCTGTTGTTGGTGAACCCACCGTCATGATAGGATAATTAAATCAGCTATGGCCTCAACTAAAGATCCATTTAATGAAGAAAACAACTTCCTGGGACGTGGATGGTCGTTCCCCGTTCATTTCAATAGAAAAAGCAGCAGTGTTGAAATGTCGGAAGAGGAAAAAGATATCCGGGAAAGCCTGGAGATTTTATTAAGTACTATCCGCGGGGAACGGGTCATGCGGCCGGACTTTGGTACGAATTTGCATGGGAGCCTGTTTGAGTCAATGCGGACTTCAACAGCCGCCAGGATATCTGAAGATATTCGGCGTGCTATCCTGTTCCATGAACCCCGGATCAACCTGGAGGACATCTCATTTCGGAGAGGGACATCCCAGGGATTTATACAAATCATCCTTGAATATACGATTATCGCCACGAACACCCGGACCAACCTGGTTTATCCATTTTACCTTAGTGAAGCCACAGATATTTAAAGATGAGTGATCATTGCGAAAATAATACAAAGTTGCAGCGAGACGGAACCAGCAGACAGCAACGGTTGCCGGATGCCCTTCTTCCGAACTATGTGGATATCGACGGACGTGGACTGAAGGAACTGATTGGCTTTGTGCAAGAATTTTCCGAAGAAATCAACTATTACGATTCGGAAAACAAGACTGAGGAGGATTGGAACTGGAAAGGTTTTTTTGAATCGGACCCGGCTATTGAAGAGATACTTTTAAATGACGAACAGGACGAGATAACCAATTTCAAGGAATATGTGAAGGAAAAAGGCGGGTATACCGAGCCTCACATGGCATTGTTTTTAGCCTTTCTGAAGCTTTTTGAAATTGCCCAGGGAGATCTGAACAAGATCACAAAAAAGCATCTGGACCATTACTATAAGAAAATTCTTCAGATTGGAAAGCAACCGGCCGTGGCCGACCAGGTTTTTCTCATCTTTTCGCTTGCCCGGCACGTGGAGGGATCCCATCTCGTCGAGGAAGGGACGGCACTTAAAGCCGGAAAAGATGCCACAGGCCGCCCTCTTGCTTATGAGACAAATCGGGATCTTATTGTGAACCATGGGCAGGTGGATCAGGTCAAAGCCCTGTTTATGGATACCGGCAGGGACCACAGGCTTTATGAATCCCCGATTGCAAACTCAGCGGATGGCAGAGGAGCGGAGATTGAAACGGATGATATGAGCTGGAAAACCTTCGGGGGGGATGATCGGCAACAGGCGGATATCGGTTTTTCAATTGCTTCTCCCCTCCTGCACCTGGCCGAAGGGAATCGTACCGTCAGTGTGACGCTTCAATTTGAAAAATCCGCGCAGACCCGGTCCATTTTAGAACGGATGTCGCCCGATAAAATACCGGCTGCCAGGTATGCATTCAAGGTCCTGTTCAGCGGAGAGGAAGAGTGGATTTCTCCTCTCGATGAAGAGTTTGTAATGGAAGAGGATTCGATACATCCCGATGTGGCAAGAGCTCTCTTGAACTTTGTAAATACGGCCACAGCCGATGCGATCGCTTCGCAGGTAAAGGATGATCCTAACAGGGGATATTCGTCCGTGAGGAGTGGATATACCGTTGGGATAACCGTAGCGAAGAGAATTGTGGAGAAGCGTGAAGAGAAGGGGAATTTTGTAGAAATCAAAGAGCTGAAAGAGGTTTCTGGACTCGGAAAGGATAAAATCCACGATCTGATCTACACTTTCAGTAAACAGATTCATGCCACCCATTTCAATCCGGAGGAAGGAACCCTGACAATTGTCCGCACTTTGGATGAAAGTCAGCCGCCGGTAACCGGCTATAACCGGAAGAATCTCGAAGACCCGATTGAGACAGAATGGCCGGTTATGAAAGTGGTGTTGAATAAAAATGTTCCGCCGAGACAAGATAACGGACACCCGTTTACCTACAAACACTTAAGGGACCTGACAGTTGAAGAGGCAGAACTCAATGTAGATGTAGAGGGTGTAAAAACCAACGTTATACAAAACGACAGCGGTTCGCTGGATCCGGGAAAACCCTTTCAGCCTTTTGGGAATCACCCGGTCATCGGATCTTCCTTCTATATCGGCAATTGGGAAATTTTTCAAAAAAACCTGGACAAACTCTGGATTAACATTAACTGGCATGACTTGCCGGATGAAAGTTTCAAGGCCCATTACGACTTCTATACGGCGTCTGCAGAATCCCGTAAAAATTCATCTTTTGAAACAGATATTGCCATTCTCAATGACCGGAAATGGCAAACGCTGAAATCCGGGGCGAAGCTGTTTGATTTTGAAACGGATGGTGACGAAGAGGGGGATCCTGTAAATCCTGAAAATACGATCTGTCTGGTTGAAGATTCGTTAGGTGAGATTCAGCGGAACCCGGCAATGAGCGGTGTGGATCTTTATGGAACCGATACTCAGAAAGGATTTATCCGGTTGAGGCTTCAGGGGGCGGATTTCGGACACAAAGATTATGCTCCTTCCTATTCCAGTCAGATCGTAGTGGCTGTTACGGCTGATAATGGAGGAAATAATGGGGGGAATGGAAATGGTAATGATCCGAATCTTCCCAAGGAGCCCTATACCCCCACAATAAGCGAATTATCCCTGGATTACAGGTCGACAGCCAATCTTCGGCTGACAGATCAGCAACAGGATGAATTTGAGAAGAGAATCGAACAGTACTTTTATGTTCATCCATTCGGAAGCAGTGAAGTCGATGCGACCCGGCAACAGAACAGCTTTCTCCCGCTTATTGAGTCGGAAGGAAACTTGTATATCGGTTTAGAGAACTTTTCAGGAGGGAACAACATCTCGATTCTGTTTCAGGTAGCGGAAGGAAGTGCAGATCCTGATTTCTTGCAGCAACCCGTAACCTGGAGTTATCTGTCGGGAGATCAATGGGTGGAATTTAATGAACGGGAAATCCTGTCGGACACTACGAATCAGCTTCTTACTTCCGGTATTATTACATTCAGCGTCTCTAAGAATGCCACAACAGATCATACGCTGCTGCCTGAAGGGCAGGTATGGTTGAGAGCGTCTGTTGACGAGAAAACCCCCGCTGTTTCCGACCTGGTGGATATCCGTGCACAGGCCGTGGCGGCTACTTTTAAAAATCGTCAAAACGATCCGGAGCATTTGGCTGAGCCTCTTCCGGCCGGCACAATCAGCAAGTTACAGAACAGCGATTCGGCTATTCAGGAAGTGCTTCAACCTTTTTCTTCGTTCGGGGGAGCAGTTCAGGAAAAAAGCCATACCTATTATACCCGTGTCAGTGAGCGTCTTCGACATAAAAACCGGTCTATTACCATCTGGGATTATGAACGCCTTGTTCTGCAGAAGTTCCCCTCCGTTTACAAGGTGAAATGCCTGAATCATACCCTGTTCAAAGGTTCGCTGAATGAGTACTCGGAAATCGCGCCGGGACATGTTTCCGTAATTGTCGTGTCAGATATGATCAACAAAAATGCGGTGGACCCGCTGAAACCGAAAACCCGTTTAACGACCCTCACCGAAATTCACGAATACCTCGAATCTTTGAAGGCGGAAGGAGTGAGGCTTCATGTCAGAAATCCGCTTTATGAAGAGATCAGGGTAGAGTTTAATGTCAGGTTCCGGGAAGGGATTGATGGGGGTTATTACCAGGGAGTTTTAAACAAAGAGATCAAGTCGTTTCTCTCGCCATGGGCGTATCAAACAACCCCGGATGTTGTTTTTGGCGGAAAAATCCATAAATCGATGATTCTGCATTTTATTGAAAGACGTGACTATGTAGACTTTGTTACCTGCTTTAAAATGTACCATGTCGTCCCGGCTGAACCGGGGAAAAAGGCAAAAGTCAGGGAACTGGATGAAGCCGAAGCCACGACTACGGCCTCCGTCCTGGGTTCTGCCCCGGAGCATTTCATTCATGTATTGGAAGAGGAAGAGTGTGCATGTGATGACAATGAGGTGAGCGCTTTTAAAGAGCTTAAAGTTGATGAATGCGGGTGTTGATGAATACAAATCCCGGGTACGACAGTTAAGTAAAGTAAACAGTTAAGATGTAGATGGAAGAGTCATTAAAGATATCGAAGCAAGATCCTGAGTTGCAGAGTATGAACTACTCTGAGCTTAGAGAAATAGCACTTTCTCATATCCAGGACCTGGCGGGTAAATTATGGACCGATTATAATACCCATGATCCGGGTATAACCATGCTGGAAGTGCTTTGCTATGCGATTACCGATCTTGGGCACAGGGTGAACCAGGATATCGCAGATATCCTGACCGGTGACCCGGAGAAGCCGGAGAGTGCAGACATCAAGAATTTCTTCTCTGCAGCACAGATTCTGCCCAACAAGCCTCTGACTCTCAATGATCTCCGCAAGCTGATTATTGATGTTTCGGTTTACGATGAGCCCGAATCCGGTTGTGATTTTGTCGGGGTTAAAAATGCATGGATCAATCTCTCGAACGAATCCGAAATCCCGGTATGGGCCTATCGGGGAAAAAGTGAGTTATCGTACGACCCGAAACCGGACGAAGAACCTATCGACATTCGGCCACTCTATAACGTTTTGCTTGAATTCGAAACCTGTGAAGCACACGGAGATCTCAATCAGCATATAGTGAGTGAGGCGATGCAGGTGACGGATCCCGGCAATGTCGAGCTGGAAGGGTTGGAAATCCGGGTCGAAGCTGAGTTTGCACGATGGGACGACATGCAGATCAAATGGAGTGAGCCGGAAAGTATCCGCAGGGGGATTCGGGAATTAGACCTCCGGTTTTTAAACAAGCCCCCTCGATATTCCTTTGATTATGAGATGGAAGCAGACAACAGGATTACATTGAGCGGATCAGGTCCGGGAAGTTCAGGGTTGAGCCTGGAATCTTTATCAGAGGATCTGAATGATTTTATAGATCAAATGGTCTTGTCGTACAGCCAAAAAGTTGAAAAAATTCATGAAATCGTAAGGAAGGTAAAATCCCGCCTGCATGCCAATCGCAATCTTTGTGAGGATTATTTCCGGTTGAGCGCCCTTAAAGTTGAGGAAATTGCCGTTTGCGCCGACATCGAACTGGAACTGGAAGCAGATGTCGAAGAGGTACAAGCCCAGATCTATCATCAGATTTCCACATTTCTTGCACCCTCTGTGAATTTTTATTCCCTGCCGGAAATGATGGACATCGGTGTTGCAACCGAGAAAATATTTGAAGGCCCGCTGCTCGATCACGGTTTCATATCCGAGAGTGAACTCAAAAAATCTGACAGAAGAGAAGCGATCTATGTTTCTGACCTGGTACAGATTATTATGAACATAGAGGGGGTGGCGGCAGTCAAACACATTGAAATTGCCAACCTTCCGCAGGGCAACGAAGAAGAGATCCCGTCAAGGAGTGTGAAATGGTGCCTTGAATTGGCCCATGAATACAATTATGTCCCCCGTTTGTCCACGTCGGATTCAAAAATCACGTTTTACAAGGAGCAGCTTCCCTACCAGGCCAGGCAGTCAAATGTCGAAGATCGTATCCGGGAATTGAAAACGGACGAGCGTTCTCAAAAAAACAGAAATCCGGTTTTGGACCTGAGTGCTCCCCGGGGACGCTACCTCGACCTGGGACAATATTCCAGTATCCAAGAGGAGTTCCCGTCTACTTACGGGGTGGGTACCAACGGCTTGCCACCGACTGCCAGTAAGGAGCGTAAAGGGAAGACGAAACAGCTTAAAGGGTTTCTGATGTTCTTTGAGCAGCTCCTGGCGGATTATCTGGCGCAGCTTGATCATGTAAAAGAGCTTTTTTCGATGAATGCCGAGAAAGATGAAGAGGGAGAATACAAAATCGGGCGAACGTATTATACCCAGCCATTGAACGATAGGGTTCCGGACGCTGAACCGCTGTATGCCGATATCGATGAGTATCCCACACGCCTGAATCAAATTGCGGAAAGTCCCGAACTCTTCAACAAGCGGAGAAACAGGTTTCTGGATCACCTGATGGCGCGTTTCTCCGAGCAATTTACCGATTATGCAACACTTACCTACCGGCTGGCCGGAATGGAAGGGAAACGTGACCTGATACAGGACAAGCTGACGTTATTAAATTCTTATCCGGAAATCAGTTCAGGCAGGGGAGAGGCATTTAACTATCAACATCCCTGCCGTTTATGGCATGCTGATAACAAATCGGGACTTGAGAAACGGGCTGCCCTGCAGGTGGGTATTGACGAGATACAGGCAGCCAACCTTGTTTTTACAGAAGCGTTTACGATCATTGAAAATGATGGAGACTTTGGTTTTGAAATAACCGGTTCGGGCGGAGAGGTGCTCCTGCAAAACCCCATTGAAAGGGTGTTTGATAACGAAGAAGAAGCTTCAGAAGCGATTGAAGAGCTGATCATCAACGGGGTGATCCGTGAAAATTATATTGTCAGGGAGGATGACGGGACCTACTCGTTTACTCTTGAATGCAGCGAAAAGCCGATCGCTGTAAGCAGCAATGATGCATATGGCGATGAAACAGAAGCAGAGGATGCAATCGGGGATTTGATCAACATATTTGAAGATGAGTTTTATACCAATCATGAATCGAACCGCAATAATTTTACTGCGCCTGTAGAAAACTACTTTAATATTCAAACTCAGATTACGGGCAAGGAATACAAAATTGAATATACCCTTTATGAGAAACCGTTTTCAACCGATTCAGAAGATGCCCTTTTGACCGGTGAGATAGAGGGAGAAGCGGAAGCGGAGCACCTGGTGGAGGAGGAGGCTGATGAACGAGCCGAAGAGTTTATCTGGGAGGTAATCAGTAACGGCGGGCGCAAAGACCAGTATACCCTGATTGAAGAAAATGGAGACGGAGGGAAACTGAGGTTAAACGGCAGGTTCAGCCGGGATTTGGGCAGAAGTGTCGGGAGCGAACGGACTGCAGAAGAACTTGCGGCGTTTTTCTCGGACCGGTTTTTCAACAAGGAAGGGCTTCACCTTGTAGAACACATCCTGCTCAGGCCCAGGTATAACGAGCATGTCTTTATCCCGGCAAATCATGAAACCTTGAAGGACCCGGATGATTTGGGCGAGGTCAAATTTAAAGCTGTGCGCGACATCGTATCCACTGTAATGACCGGCAGCAAGGTGCGCGTGGGAGAAGATATCTCCGCGGAGTTGTCGTCCGGCATGGCATTAACCATTGAAGGAACAGAAAATAATGACGGTGGCTATCAGGTAAACTCATTCGAATATAAAGAGGAGAAAGGCTACACTGAAATCAAGGTTTCGGGCGGGTCTCTCGAAACGGTTTCCGAACCGGGCGGAAAGCTGATCTACACGATCCGGACTCCTGTCAAAAGTGTGGATCCGGAGAACCGGATCCTGGAGATGGAGGGGAAGGTAAAGATTGATGAAGGGGATGAATTTCAAATCGAAGGATCCGCCGAAGACGTAAACGACGGGACGTTCCGGGTTGAATCTGCCGGTTCGGCCGGTTCCGGAACTCAATTGGTGATCAGGGCCAGGGAAGAATGGATCCAGGACCGGCTGATTCCGATTCAAATTGATCCCGACTGTGAACACTGCCAGCTTGAAAATCCATATTCCTATGTCGCAACCGTAGTTTTACCCTATTGGCAGGGGAGGTTCGGTAATATGGACTTCCGCAAATTTTTCGAGCGTAAAATAAGGTTTGAAGCTCCTGCACATATTTTTCTGAAAATCTGTTGGGTGAGCAACAAACAGATGAGAGAGTTTGAAAAGTGTTATAAAAAATGGCAGGTCGAAAATGCCCGAAATGAGACAGATAAAGCGGCGTTGTCTTCCGCACTCAACGACCTGATCGATATCCTTTACAGGCTTCGCAATGTTTATCCGGTAGGCCGCCTTCACGATTGTGAAGAGGCGGAGACCCTGGAAGAGTCCATGATACTGAATAACACAATTTTAGGAAGCGCATAATCCCATTCTTATGGCAACACAAGTCCAACATTCATACCCGATTTTTGAAAAGAACCAGGTTTTGACCCATAACCAGTTAAACCTGCTCTCTTCGTACCTGGAAGAGCAGGGGAGGCTTACGCGTACCGGGCTTATCGGTATCGGTATCGTATGCGGGTTCAGGTTGAATTTTGAAACCGAAGCCGAGTCCGATTTGGATCAGGATACCCTCTATTTGTCAGAAGGCGTCGGCATTACTTCCGAAGGATACTTGATCTCCCACTGCGACTGTGCCATGACACAATACCGTGAATATTCGATAGGCGAGCACGTAAATTATTTACCGTTCCAGGATTCTGAGACCGGTGACCAGGATGTTACACTGTGGGAATTACTCTCTGATGATTTCAGCGATGAGGAGAGTGAAGAGGAAATTTTGCCACTGCATCAACTCGACGATTTGGAGGAAAAGGTTGTCATGTTATTTGTCGAGATGTATGATCAGGATTTGAAGTCGTGCCTGAGCAAGGGGTGTGACGAGATCGGGGTCGAACGGAAATTAAACATACGCAAACTGTTAATCGACAAATCCGACCTGGAAACGGTTTTGGAGAGAACCGGAAATGAAGATATCAAATCGTATGCAAAGCGATTTGAACTCAAGGATTATTCCCTGAAACGGGCAGAATTCAATCCTCCGATTGAGAATTATGACAGCCTGGAGGAGATCGGAAAAAAATATTCCGACATCCTGTTTACGGAAGATGACAATCCGGTGGAAACGATCCTGGCCTATTGGAACCAGGCGTATGACGCCTTTGAACCTGTGTTGGGTGCAATATATGAAGAGAGTCCGTTTGAAGATCCGGACGAGATCATCAGTGCGTGGCAGGAGGTTTTTGAAGATGAGGAGGGACTCAATTATAGAGGAATACAGTATTACTACGATTTTGTCAAGGATCTCATATTGGCTTACCGGGAGTTCAGGGAAGTCTCATTCGACTTGTTAACAGAATGTTCTCCTGACAAATGGCTTTTTCCGCAACACCTGTTATTGGGTGAGATGAGCAGTGACTGTATTCCATCCGAATACCGGCAGCAGTTTATTCAGACACCCGTATATAGCCACCAGCGCGATTTGCTCAGGGAAACCCGTTCCCTGTTTACCCGTGCCGTGAAGATGGTGAAGAACTTTAATACGGATATTATCCGGGATGTGGATGAATTTACGATGAAGGTTACCCCGAGCTGTGAGAAACGGTCCGGCCTTTCGGAAAGGGCCATTCCCTACTACTATACGGGCATCGGGGAAAACGGTGAGGAAGAATCCCTGGCAGGGGTCTGGAATTATGAACAGGTGCGCAGATGCGCATTGGATGAAGGGGTTTTGTCGTACGAAAATAATTACAGTGATGAAGAATCTGCCGACGTCCCGGATCACCCGGTTTATAAACCGCTGCAATATGATCGTAACCGTTACAATTTTTACAGAATTGAAGGGGGGTTGGGCAAATCCTGTAAGGAGGCTATAGAGGAGCTTGAGACGAAAATTAAACAACATAATCTTTCATTTGATTTGATAGCTGTCAGGACGAGTGATGAGGCAACACCGGTGGTCCCGGATTCTGTGAAAGATGTTTCGATCGACTATCAATCGGGATTTCATGACTTGCATGAAGATTATTACACATTTCGATACCAGTTAGCCAATTTTTTGAAGACGGGGCTTTCCGCCTGGGAATTGTATCAAAGGTTTGAGGAGCAAGTCAGGGAGCACCCCGATGAGTTTAGCGATCCTCTTTCTGAGGAATTGAAGGAGATCGGTAAAGAAGCTTATGAGAACATTATTCAATTTTTGTGCCAGACCCTCCCCCCGTGTATTGAGGATTTCATTGAAAATTTTGAAGAACTCAAGGATATGTATGCCGGTGCAATTGAATTCATTGCAGACAAGGTGCTGGAGGAGTCAGACCTGGATGTGATTGTAGAATCGGCCCGTAAAGTGGAAGAAAAGGTTGGCCTGGAGATTGAACAGGACCTGTTGACTACCGCTGTCCGATTCATCTATCAGCTTTCGGATGTGCTTTTTTATAACCGTTTATATAGCATTTACTACTCCTTCCGGCGCAGGGAGTATTATCATTCACTGTACTTTAACAAGCACAGAGATACTTTCAGGGAATTTTTAAGCAAACATCCGGGAATCGAGCACATGGCCGGGGTTCCTGACGGGGGAACGTATGTGTTGCTTTATGAGGGAGAAGAAGAGGATGGGCAGCGAATAGTAGGGGACTTTGCATTGCCCTATCGCTGCTGTGACGACAGGGAAGTAAAGATTCCTGTTTGTGACGATGCAGAGGCCAGGAAAAACATTCAGGTGGCCCCGTATGCACGCCCTGATTTCGGGATGACCTATAAGAATATATCTGTGGATCTTGATTTGTTAAAGAATGATCACGAACAATATGATCTCGAAAACGAATACTGTGAGGGGATCGGGAAACCATTTCATAACCTTTGGATCAGAAAAGTTGAGCCGATTGATACCGACGCAGGTCTGAAGATTATCAATAATCGACGCAGTGTACGCTTTACCCCGCCAGAAGATTTTACGGGGATTATCAAATTCCGTTATGAAGTGGAAAAAAGAAGTAACAATCTGACAGATGAAGGAATTGTGACTGTACTGGTCAGGAACTATTGTGTTGAACTGACGGATTTCGAATTTCATGTCAGAAAAGAAGACGAAGTGACTGCTGCACTGCATGATTTCCCCGGATATATCTTCAAGGATCCGAAAGTTGATAAAAATTTAATCGATGTCGAAAACAACGGGGAAGAGTTGAATATCCTCGTCAAAAATGATCTTTCAGAGCCTTATTCATTTAATTATACGGCAGTTAGTGAGGATGAGGATCATGACGGATGCGGAAAGATTACCCTGATTCCCGTTGCCAATAGTGAGCCATCGGCAGAGGATGCAGAGTTTAATATATCTTCGGATACCGAAACCGGTACGGTTATCGGAACCGTGCCTGCGAGTGATCCGGATGGGGATCCGTTGACCTATGAGTTCGTAAGTGGCAATACATCTGTACTGGATATCAAAAAGGAGACCGGTGAAGTGTTTGTCGCCAGCCAGGAACTCCTGGAGCAGGGAGACTATTCGTTTGGTGTTAAGGTAACTGACCCGCACGGATTATCTGATACGGCTTTGGTTTTCATTCGTGTCTTTGAAGAAAACCGCCCGCCATCCATGGAAGATCAGACAGTAGAAATACCGGTCAAAACAGAAGCCGAAACCGTCGTAACGACTGTGGAAGCCACCGACCCAGATGAGGACCCGCTTACATTTAAGATTACAGCCGGAAATACCGGTAATGCATTTGGTATTGACCCGCAGTCCGGAGAGGTAAAAGTGGTTGATCCGGTCAACTTTGTCTCTATCCATCAGTTTGTCTTGGAAGTCACTGTTACAGATCCGGATGGATTGTCGGCAAAAGCTGCACTGGCCGTCAATATAATCCGGGAGAACGATCCGCCTCAGATTGAGATTGTCGAACCGGACGATGGGGCATCGTTCTTCGAAGGGAACGAGATACCCGTCGTGTTCAATTTGTCAGATCCCGAGAAGATAGAAGGGGTAGAAGTATTCCTGAACGGCAACCGGGTGGGGACTACGGATCAGCAGCAAAATTTTGCTTTCGTCCTTTCTCCTTTAAGAGCCGGTGAGTATGTACTGCATGCACGGGTAACGGATGATGAGGGGACAAAGGCTACTTCTCAAAAAGTCAGCTTCAAGGTAACCTCCAATATTGAAGTCGACCTGGGAAGCCATTTTGAAACGTTTACGGCAAGTGAGTTGAAAGTGTTGTTGAATAACCGTGAGGTTCAGGTCAGCAGTAACGATACCCGTGCCACAATGGCTTCCAAACTTGCAAGGAGCGTAGAAACCCAACCGATTTCGGAGAATGAACTGCAGAATCTGAGTGACAGTACGATTAAAAACCTCGGGCTTAATCTGGAGGTTGATGATCCGGAAAACAGGGATGCAACGATCGACACATTTTTGAATTTGCATTGATTCAATAAACCGGGATGGATGAAAGCGTAGGAGTATGTCCGATCAACAACATATTGTAAAAAGACAAATCCTCGAGGTCGAGCTGCAATCCGGCAACGTTACCGGTACGGGCAACGGACAAAGGATG
Source organism: Balneolaceae bacterium (assembly GCA_040877875.1). GTDB lineage: Bacteria > Bacteroidota > Rhodothermia > Balneolales > Balneolaceae > JBBDNC01. Next base: position 25,597 of record JBBDNC010000013.1, read on the forward strand.
CAGGAGAAGATCAGCGAAATATATCGGTCCCGCGTGATTCCGGTATTGGAAAAGACGCTGGATCGATTGTCGGACGCGAATAATAATATTGCTGTGGAAAGACTCGAAATTGATGTCGGGGAGCTGAATTTCAATCGGTTGACAGAACTGTTCCCGGACAGGGTAGAAGACGCACTCTACCAGGTTCTGAATGATAAAATCCGGTCTTATAAACTGGAGGATGAATTAAAACGCCAGGGGATCCAGATGCAGCCACAGGAGGAGGTGACTCTCACTGTCAGATCCCCTGCGGAAGCCAAAGCCGAAAAGGTCGTTACGTTTTTAAGAACCGGACGGATGCCCTGGAATGCAGGTACCGGAGAGAACAGAAAACGGTTTTCTCAATTACTGGAGGAGTTGCTGGAGGAGGACCCTCTGGAAGCAGCCCGCGTTTTGCGTACAGAGTTAAAACGCACCCTGCAAAAAAGAAGGTTTATCCTTCAGACGCCGGATGCAGTCATTTCCAAAGCACTTACCGTGAGCGTGGATCCGGCTCAATCCGGCCACGGAAAACAGAAACGGATTGAGCAATTAACAGGATTTGCCCGAAAGGTTGAAAGCGTCAGCCGAAGAGAAGGAGTACTGGGTTTCGGGCGACAAAACAAGCTGAGATTCGTGATCTGGAGTTCCGTGATACCCATAGCCCTCGAAGAAACAGGACAGATCTCGATGTCAGATCAATGGCTGGCTGACAACGTGAACCTTGTTCTTCAGAAAGTATTTGTCCATCAGGCAGAAATTACTATACCTCCACGGAAGGTGTTTGGCCTTTTGAATAAGATTGCGGCAGAAAGTTCTATTTCTGATTCAGGCGATTCAGGTAAAACTGGAACCGGTGCCGGAACGGAAACCGGCCGGATAGTCGGTCCCCTGATTCGACAATTTCAGGAGAGATTTGAGCGTAGGACGGATCCAAAGCATGACAGGAGAGACGAAGTACAGTCTGACACGGAAAGAAGCCGGGAACAGCCTGAAGAGGCCGGACGGGATACGGATACTGACGAACACAATTTTGATGGAGCATCCGATGAAGAGGCAGAATGGCTGGATTCCGGAGCTGACGGCAAAAATAGGGAAGAAGGCGAAGCTGCATCTGACGATGAAATCAAAACATCCGGGAAAAGTGACAGGAATCAAAGCCGGCCTGGTGATCAGACAGGGGCGGAAGATCAAACAGCGGGAATCCATCCGGGACAAGAGGGAAAGGGTGAGCCGATATCCGGACGGGCAAGTGAAAAATCCGGCCCTTCCCTTGCAAATGGATCAGGTGAAGGCGATGAGGAAATACATCGATCTTATCCTGTTGATCAGGAAGCGGGTGAAGCGTGGATTCAAAATGCCGGGCTGGTACTGATGTACCCGTTCCTGGTTAGTTTATTTGAGCGGACTCATCTGGTTAAAGACAAGCAATTTGTAAACCAGCAGGCACAGGAACGTGGAGTCCATCTGTTAGAGTACCTTGTTTCCGGCCGGCAGGAGACTCCCGAAGAAGAGCTCTTCCTCAACAAATTACTATGCGGGCTGGATCCCGAATTTCCCGTCCCGCCGGCTATTGAAATTACGGAACAGGAAGATCTCGAATGTGACAAACTGTTAAAGGATGTGATTCGGCAGTGGAAAGCCCTGAAAAATACCTCGCCGGCGGCGCTTCGGTCCACATTTCTCCAGCGTGAGGGGCTGGTGACCCGCGAAGGACTGAACGGAGGATGGAAGATCGTAATCGAGCGCAACTCCTTTGATGTCCTTTTGGACAAGCTCCCCTGGGGAATTTCCATCTTTAAAATGCCCTGGAATTCATTTTTAATCCATGTGGAATGGTAGCGGAAAAGATCAGACATAACGCAAGGGATATTCAGTCCGAACTCGAATGGTTTCATAAAATTCTGAAAGTCCGGTCGAAGTTGAATGCCAGGGAGGATTGTGAGTTTCAGGATGTCTATGAAATACAACCTCCGAAATTGAATGGAAGCCAGTCGGCCTTTGCCAAATTCGTCAAAGAGAGAGACTTTGGTTTCGAAGAACGGTTTTTGCTGATCCTTTCAGCAGTGCCGCACATAAAACCGGAATTGCTTGATGTGTTTCTCACCCGGAATAATAACACCCGGCAAGTATATACTGAGTTCGGTGGGAAAAAAGGAAAGAATCACACCGGTTTCATCCCCACCGGCGAGACAGCCATGTTTATCCTGGCTGGGAAAGATCTGCAACGCAGGTTTGCTGTCCAGCGTGCTTTCGATGCCTCACACGTTTTTTCCAGAGAAAAAATCCTCTGGCTGGGAGAAGTTGAAAAAGGCGAACCCATGCTCAGCGGATCTCTGAATGTATCGAATGAAGTACTGGAATTACTCACGCTTGGAGAGTACAGGCAACCAGGCTTCAGCGCTAATTTTCCGGCCAAATTACTGACGACCAAAATGAATTGGGAGGACCTTGTCCTGCCCGAACATGTACTCGGGCAGTTAAGAGAAATTGAGACTTGGGTTTTGAATTCAAATAAACTGATGATCGAATGGGGGATGGAGAAGTATTTGAAACCGGGATACAGATCGCTCTTTTACGGACCGCCGGGTACCGGAAAAACATTGACAGCCACCCTTCTCGGAGAGAAAACCGGACGAAGCGTGTACCGGATTGATCTTTCGCAAACCGTGTCGAAATACATCGGAGAAACGGAAAAGAACCTGGCTAATGTGCTGGACCGGGCTGAGAACAAAGAGTGGATCCTGTTTTTTGATGAAGCGGATGCCTTGTTCGGGAACCGGACCGGTACGAAAGATGCTCACGACCGGTATGCCAACCAGCAGGTTTCCTATCTCCTTCAGCGGATCGAGGATTATAACGGCCTGGTGATTTTGGCCTCGAATCTGAAAAACAATATTGACGATGCTTTTCAACGCAGATTGCAATCCATGATTCAGTTCCCGCTGCCCGGTGTGGAAGAGAGGTGGAAGATATGGAAAAATGGATTTGGGGAGTCCGTCAGACTGCATGAGGAAATTGATCTGAAACAAATTGCCAAGGAGTATGAGATTGCAGGCGGAACGATTATAAATGTCATTCAGCACTGTCTGCTCAACGCCCTGGAGAGGAAAAGTGATGAAGTCAGATTAACTGATATCATGGATGGGATCAAAAGTGAATTTCATAAAAACCGAAGGACTATCTGAGGCACTCTATGTTTACGCCGCTTCAAAAACCAAAAACCTCGGATTCCGGACCTGCCCGGAATCCCATCCGGCCTTTGATCCAGCCGGAACTTGAGGTAGGCCGCCCTGGCGATAAGTACGAACAAGAGGCAGACGAAGTGGCCAGACGGGTGATGATGCAGCCTGAAACCGAAGAAGAGGAAGCGGTTCGGATGCAGCCGGCTGAAGAGAAGGAAGAGGCCCTTCAAATGCAGGCAATGGATGAAGAGGAAGAAGCACTGCAAATGCAGCCCGCCGAAGATGAAGATGAAATGATGCAGATGCAACCTGCCGAAGAAGAGGATGAGGCGCTGCAGATGCAGGCTGTTGAGGATGAGGAAGAAAGTGTCCGGATGCAGACCGGGGATGAGGAAGAAATACTCCAGGCGCAGGTTGAGGAAGAGGAGGGGGAAGAAGTAGTGCAGGCACAGGCTGAGGAAGAAGAAGAGATGCTTCAAATGCAGGCAATGGATGAAGAGGATGAGGTTGTCCAGACCCAGCCGGCTCTTCGGATGGCCGCTTCGAAAAACGGAGGGGCCGGAAAGGCGTCTCCCGGCCTTGCCAACAGGGTTGCCGCGACAAAAGGCACGGGAAGTCCTCTTAATCCGGGGACCCGGGGGGAAATGGGGAACAAAATGGGATCGGACTTCAGCGGAGTGAATATTCATACCGGGCATCAGGCCTCGCAGATGAATCAGGAACTCGGGGCCAAAGCCTTTACGGTGGGAAGTGATATTTACTTCAACCGGGGTCAGTACAATCCACACTCTTCTGAGGGGAAACGTCTGCTTGCTCACGAGCTGACGCATACGGTACAACAGGGTGGGGCGGCTCAAAAGAAAATTCAGCGGGAGGATGAAAATGATGAAGAAGATACGACTTCAGCCTCTGTTGCCGGAACACTTGAAACAGGGCGTGTAGATGCTAACTCAAATACAATTACCTTCGAAAATTTGAGTATACCTTCTTTTAAAGGAAGAGACCACAGGGGAGATCTTTATAGAGGTTGGAATTTAAAAAGAAGCAAAGGATATAATTCTTCAACAAGGCCGTCCAATCAACAACAAATATGGAAGAATAATATTAATACATCTCAGCTGGTAAGCCAGTTAAGACAAAAAGCTGAAGAAGAACAATTTCAACCGGATGGAGAAAATTACGTTTTTATAACTCCGGCACGTCCAATTACTTCTGGAGAGGGTTCCAGACACAGACCAAGAGGTCAAAGCCACTTTCATATTGGGACCTTAGAAGAAATTGCGAAAGCGATCAGTGCACCTTCCTGGAATCGAAGGGGTAGCAGAACGGCCAGTATGGAGGTTGATCACATTGTAGAATTACAAATATCCGGATATCCGGATGAAGAAGGGGCTCAGGCACACACAATATCAAATATGGAGCTTCTTGAAAGAAGGCCTAATCAAATGTCGGGTACTCATATAAGTCGTGCTATTAATAATAATCTTAATAGCATTTTGAGAAATAACGACACAAAACAACTTATTGAGGAGGAAGTTCCGGAAATTGAAAATGCGTCAAGAGTTGATACAAAAAGAAATATTGTAAAACGTAATTTTGATTTGGTTTTTAATTCACATGATCCAAGTGGCGGACCAAGTATTAATGAAAATAGTTATTGGCAGAGGGAGGATATTGAAGCAGGTGAGCATATAGATCAGGTTGAGGTAGGAGACTTTAGTCAGTTAGGTGAACCGGGCAGGCTTCTTATATTCCCGACCACTTCTGGAGGAGTAGGTAAAACTTTTGAATGGGACGGAAGTAGTACTACACCCAGCAGAGGGAATAAAGAACATGATTGGCTAAAGCCATTTGAGATTATCGAAAAAAGATTTTATGTGGGTGACGGTACAGGTGAAGAGAATGAAGATCTTTTTGGTGAATTAGATATCCAAATACCTGAAAACAAGAGAGATACTTACAAGGAAATGAGTGATACAGTAAGTATTGACAGGATTCCTGGAGCAGATTTTGCAGGCAGATTAAAAAAATATAGTATTAAGCGTTCAGCTGAAAAAATTGAAGTTAAAAAGGCCAGTCCTGTAACAGTAGAGTATTTTGAAGTCAACCAAGATCAAGGAATAATTATGGGAGGGAAAGTCCTCCCGACTATTCCTTTTATAAGTGAGGCACAACTTGAGTATAGTTTGCAAGGTGATGACTTATCTGTCTTTAAAACTTTTGATATAGGTGAACTTAACACTCCGCCACCATTCACAATTGATCGCTCCTCTCTTACTTTAGAGATTAGTACTACACGAGGCATTGTTATTTCAGGCAGGGTTGATTTCGGTATCAACCAAGTGGGAGAAGGATATATCGGGGCAGCTTCTTCCACTTCCGGCGGTTTTGAATTGGAAGGTACATTTAACTTCGATTCCGAACTCTTTCAACCGGCTGAAATCGAAGTGGAATACAAGGATGAAGTCTGGACCATCGGTGGACACATCGGAATTCCCGAGGGCAAGATCAGAGGTGTCAAGAGCGCGGACATTGAAGCAAGTTACAGTGAAGGTAATTTTGAGGCCAGCGGAGAGGCCGAACTTGATATTCCGGGCATTGAACGGGGTACAATGAATGTGCAGTACGGAGAAGAAGGGTTCTCCGTTGGGGGTGCATTCGATCTCAGTTCGGATATTCCGGGAATCCGTGGCGGAGATGTCGAAGCGACCATTTCGAAGGAAGGTGAGGAAGACTACAGTGTATCGGTATTCGGTACTGCGGAACCCGATATTCCGGGTGTGGATACGACGTTATCCGTTAATTATGAAGACGGGGCCATTACCATTGCCGGTACGGCCGACTACAGCCGGGGAATGCTCAGCGGAAATGTTCAGCTTGGAGCCACCAATCGACCGATTGATGACGAAGGCCAGCCCGAGGGTGAGCCGGATGAAACCATGCGGGTTTACGGTGGCGGCAGCCTTACTTTAGAACTTACTCCCTGGCTTGCTGCCACTGCCGGGGTTAACTTCCTGCCCAATGGAGAAATGGAGGTTATGGGCCGGATTGGTCTGCCGGATACGGTTGAAGTCTTTCCGAGAAAACAAATGGATCGCAATCTCTTTACGGCTCCTACACTCGAAATTCCCCTGTTTGCCATTCCGCTTGGCCCCCGCAGTATTGGACTGGTTGCACAAATCGGCGGCAGGCTTGATTTTTCCGCCGGCTTTGGTCCGGGCGAATTGCGCGAACTCTCTGCCGAGGTAACCTATAACCCGGACAGGGAGGAAGAAACCACCCTTCATGGTGAAGGTCTATTTGCCATACCGGCCGACGCCGGGTTGACACTTCGGGCGGATGTAGGCTTAGGGGTCAGTGTTGGGGTTGCGAGTCTGACGGGCGGTATCGAGCTGGCCGGTACATTGGGTCTGGAAGGTGAAGCATCGGCCTCTGTGGATGTGGATTGGACACCGCAAACGGGTATCGAACTCGATGCTGAAGGACGGGTAACCGTGAATCCCAAGTTTGAATTCGATGTGAATGCATTTGCAAGGGCCAGCCTGGGAGTCGGGTTTTTATCCATTTCAGAAACCTGGCGTCATAACCTGGCTGGCTTCGAATGGGGCCCGGATATTCAATTCGGTGTTGTATTCCCGATCCATTACAAAGAAGACGAGCCGTTCGATGTGTCGTTTGAGGACATTGAGGTGATTTATCCTGAACTGGAAATTCCGGATATGGCAAAAGGACTTGCGGCTGACATCAAAGATGATATTTTTGATTAAAAAGTGAAGGTTATGGATAAAGCAACCGAAATCAACAACACAGGAGTCAAACATTTTCTGAATCGTCAATTCGGGGAAGCTGAAAAATGCTACAGGGAAGCTTTGGACCTGAATCCGGAGAATGTAACGGCCCTGAACAACATGGGATTGTTATTCCACCAAAAAAAACAATACGAAAAGGCCATTGAATATTTTGAAAAAGCTATCAGTATTCATCCGAACGATACCTATTACGTAAATGCAGGCAATGCGGCGGCATGTTTAAACCGGGCAAATGAAGCGGAGGCATGGTACTTTAAAGCATTGGAGATAAATGAGAACAGTGAAAATGCAGGAGAGAGCCTCGCCAAGCTGTATGAGTTCAATAACCGTCTTTCGGATGCGGCTGCAATCTGGCGGAAGCTGGTCCAAACCTCCGGTAAAGAAAAGTTCAAGATAGAGTATGCGAAAAATCTGGTAAAACAGAAAAAATACGGGGCAGCGCTGGACCTGCTATACAACCGGGCTGCCAAAGAGAACGGCACTGTCTGGCACTTGATTGGAATGTGCGAATATCAGATGAAAAATTACGGACTGGCGGAGAAAGCCCTGAAGAAAGGCTTGTCGATTGACCCTGATGATGAACAGATCCGGCATTATCTGGCTGTGACATTATTTGCGAAAAGGCAGGTTCAGGAGGGTATGAGGCAGTTTGACAAGATACTTAAATTGAACCCGGATAATTATCAAATACTTACCGAGAAAGGGGTGATTCTGCTGAGCCGTGACAAAACGGAGGAAGCGTTGGAGTTATTTGAAAAATCACTCCGGATTAACCCTGAATATGAGAAGGCAATTAAATACAAAAAAATGGCTCTTGAAAAGATCAAGAAGGCTGAAAAAAGTTAATAGTTTTGATTGTTCCTGGTCAATTGGGTTTGCCATTTAATCGTCTCCTCAATCTCTCGCTTTTGATCCTTCAATCATAGAATCCTGTCCGGCAACCGGTATCCATACCGTGGATTGACTCCTGATGAAAAACAAAAGGAAAGCTGTGTGTAGGAGATCTTAAAACGATTGGATCCGTCATGAAGGGGGTCAGGGATTGACCTTTTTTACAAACTTTCCCGATACCCAGCCTCGCATTTTAACCTCCACCTGGTACCAGTCGTTCTGTTCGTCGAGAATCTTCAATTCCGTATTTCGTGAGAGAGGAGGGGCAATCTTGTCGGTGCCTGTCGAAGGACCGGAGCGGATATTCAGTGCAGAGGCATTTACGATACCTTTTGAGGCCGGTTTATCTTCCTCGTCCTCCTCATCGCTCTTTCGATCGGCATGGAGCAGCCGGTCTCTTACTTTATCCAGTGGAAATGCAGGTCCCGGATCGATTTTCCGGCCTGGCGAAATTTCCTCATGCCCCAAGATAAAGCGGATATCATAGGCAGACATCAACGTTTTGCAGAGGTTGAACACTGCGTCAATTTGTTTTTCATTATACCGATGCCAGTAAGAGGGTTGGTCTTCATTTCGGTGGACTGCTTTGATGACCTCTTCTTCCGGGTAGGTGCGTCCAAACCAGGATTGATAAGTGTCACCGCTTTTTACCAGTTTGCCGGCATTGACAATCTCAATACCGATCGAGTAGCGATTCAGTCCGCTTCGGTCGTGCCAGGAACTTTTACCGGCGTGCCAGGCGATCTCGTTAAACGGGACCATCTGTGTCAGGTTACCGTCGGAGTCAACCACTACATGAGCGGAGGCCTGAATACCGGATTCCTTGAATGTGTGAATGGTGGAAAGTGCATTGCTGCCGGCCGTGTAGTGGATGACCACCGTATCCGGCAGGCCGCTATTGAATGTCCCGCTTGTTTTATCGGTTTTTTCAAAATCTGCGAAATCGGATTTCAGAGTGTGTTGAGAGATTTCCATAATGGATCACGATAAGTTTTGAGTCGAAAATTCAACAGTTACAGTTTTAATCAGATTTTCATTTCCCACACAGAATCAGGTTATTGATTTTTTGAATCCGATCCAAAAAAATGGCAGATATCCGACCTCAATCACTATCCCCATCGCTGTCACTTTCATCTTCACTATTCCATAACCGGGAAGGGTGAATGCTTTCCAGTCTATCAGCCACTTCAGGGTCCAGAGCAGGATGGAAATCGAAGCCGGTGAGTTCTTCAATCCTGTCTACCGGAACCAGGTAAGGTTCCAGCGGATCGCTTCCATCAATCCCCTGAGGGACAAGAAATGCTTTCATTTTCAGATCTCCGTTCTCTTCAACCTTGAGAATCTTGAAGTTGTGGCTGGGAACCCTGACCTCATCCTGAAGCCATTCCCTCTCATCCCTGAATACCGGGCCGGTGGTGACCCAAACCACGTCGAATGTTTCAGAATAATCCCGGGCAATTAAACTTTCCAGCTCTCGCCACCACTGCCTGTTCAGTTCCGGAGTTTGAGGGATGATATTCGTCATAAGAAAAGTCTCCCGCTGGGCGTCTTCACCATGTTGCATGACGATGGCATAGTTCGGGGCCATATGTCCCCTGTCATATCCGGAATGGGTATAGTGGTCATGGGAGATTCTGTTTTCAGTACGATCGTCAATCAGAAACCTGCCCGGTCTGTCGTAGGTAGAGTCTTCGTCTACACTTTCAACACGGTAGGCAACCCAGGCCGGTACTCCCCGTGTTTCATCATATCCTGCAACATACCCTTCATTGAATAACACCTTCAGTGAATTCGGATAATCCGATACAGCCGGCAGGCCGGCATAGGTGTAGAAGCGATGGTTATCCGGTTCTGAGGGTTTCCTGGGAATCGACTGACAAGAGGTCCCTATAAAAAGGATCGTGAAAAGTAAAAATAGGATCCTGTTTTTTACTGAAGGCCTCTCAGGTCTGTCGGAAAGTGTGAATAAAAGCATTGAAAAACGGTTTACAAGTTAACAATAAGAGAAGAGGTTTACTACGATTGGGTCATAAGAGGTCTAGTATGTCTTGCTGACTTATTCTGATTCCAAAAACTACTTTATTTGCAAAGGCTCCTGCAATTGAATATATAGATTTAATGATTTAAAGGTAAAGTTATTAAAGTATATAAATGCCTGTAAATGAAGGTTTATTTTGAAGCTACCTTGTATTAAGATGACTGAAATGACGTACAGTTAGAACTTTTTACTGATTTGATCCTCTAAATTGCTCATTATTATCGGTTGATTGAAAAAATTCAGGGTTTAAGACTTGAATGCAATGCCATTTTCATAGGTTTATTCAAGTGCATTAGATTATAGAATTCCTTATTCTAACAAAGTCGAATTTATTAGAATAAGGAATTCTATAATCCAACAGGTTAGAATATGGAGAAAATAAAACACCATGACTTGCCTTTATTGCCGCCTAAAGAGGATGTTGATCTCCCGCTGAAAATGTTAACTGAGGCACATCATGCTGTTGGAGAACTAAAAGGCCGGATGTATAGGGATGTTATCAATCCAACTCTTATTGTAGGCCCCTTGCTTAACAAAGAAGCGGTAGCAAGCTCAAAAATAGAAGGTACACAAACAAGTGTCGAAGAAGTATTAAGGTATGAAGCTGGAGACCGAAAGAGTGAAAATCCGGATATTCTGGAAGTATTAAACTATAGAGAAGCAATTCATGAATCCGTTGATTTTATAAAAAGGAAACCTTCAGGTGAGCATTTGATAAGAATGTTGCACACCGTTTTACTTTCTTCCGTACGTGGAAAAGAACGTGACCCCGGTAATTACCGTAGAACAACAGTGCATCTCGGTAAACCGGGAAGTACTGCAAGGGAGGCAGTATATATTCCGCCGAAAGCGGATAAAATTATCGGATTAATGAAAAATTGGGTGGAGTTTGTGCATAACCATGAAATGGATGTAATGATTAAAACAGCTATTGCACACTACCAATTTGAAGCCATCCATCCGTTTATGGATGGAAATGGCCGGGTAGGAAGGCTAATGATTCCTATAATCTTATTTGAGAAGGAGATTATTTCCTATCCCTACTTTTATATCAGTGAGTATTTTGAACAAAACCGTTCACAATATTATGAAGCACTCCGAGGTGTTGATCGTGATAGAGATTGGGATTCATGGGTACGTTTTTTCCTGGTTGCTATAAAAGAAACGGCTGTTCATATGCAAGGTAAAGTTATGAACATGTACGATCTGTACAGCAACACAAAAGATGAGATTGTGAAAATGAACTCGCAGTATGCTCAACTGTTTCTGGATTTGCTTTTTGAACGGCCGATTATCTCATCAAAGGAAATACAGAAAAGACTTGAACAACCCAGCTCGCAAACACGATATAACCTGATTGATAAGTTTGAAGATGCAGGGATTATCTCAGAGATTACCGGTAATAAAAGAAATAAAGTATATGCATTTGATCAACTACTGAAGATTATTGAATAAATTACATTTCAATTACGTAATCACCGATACGCAATCTACCCCACAAACCCATTTTCACTATATCTGCCATTATGAAGGAACCGACGATTTCAATCCGACTTCATTCATGTTTTTTTGCATTGCTGTTTTTAACTTTTTCCACTGTAACTGCTCAAGATCTGTATTATCCGCCGCCGGGTGAGGAGTGGGAGGCGAAGCCGGCTGTCGATCTGGGGTTTGACGAGGTCGAGCTGAACGCGGCCGTAGAGTTTGCACTTGATAACGAAAACAGTGTGGAGCGGGATCTGCGCATTGCTATCCTCCGTGCATTCAACCCAGAGCCCTATCATGAGATCAAAGGACCGGTCCGGGAACGTGGTAAACCGGCCGGTATGGTGATTAAAAATGGATATGTGGCCGCTCAATGGGGGGATCTGAACCGGGTGGATATGACCTTCAGTGTTACCAAGAGTTACCTTTCGACTGTTGCCGGCTTGGCGTGGGACCGAGGGTTGATCCGGAGTACAGACGATCTTGTAAACGAGTATGTATGGGACCGAACTTTTCATGGCGATCACAACAGTACGATTACTTGGCACCACCTGTTGAATCAATCGTCGGACTGGTCGGGAACCTTGTTTGGTATGGAGGATTGGGGAGACCGCCCACCGCAGGAAGGTGGGATTGATGACTGGCGGATGCGAAAACTCCGCGAACCGGGGACACATTTTAAGTACAATGATGTACGGGTGAATGTGCTGGCCTATTCACTGCTGCAGGTATGGCGGGAACCGCTGCCCGTGGTGTTGAGGAAAAAAATCATGGATCCGATCGGGGCGTCCACAACCTGGAGGTGGCACGGCTACGAGAACTCCTGGACAATGGTTGACGGGAGAAAAGTACAGTCGGTAAGCGGCGGCGGACACAACGGTGGCGGTGTATTCATCAATACGCTGGACCAGGCGCGGTTCGGGTTGTTATTTGCCCGTCGTGGAAACTGGAGGGGTAAGCAGCTTCTGTCCGGAGATTGGATCGATAAAGCCAAAGCCCCGTCGGAGCCGAATCCGAGATACGGATATATGTGGTGGACGTTGAAAGAGGACATGCAATGGGAGTCCGTACCCGATCATGTGTACTATGCAGCCGGTTTCGGGGGCAACTATATTGTGGTGGATGAAGAGAATGACCTGGTTGTGGTTCTTCGCTGGATAGAAGGCAATGTCCTAGGAGAGTTTATGGGGAGGGTGTATCAGGCGATGGAGTAGGGTTATAGTATAATTGTTACAAATAATAATGATTCATTAAACGTATTTTCCATAGCTTCCTAAGCTACTCACATCTGGTTTTGTAAATAGCTATATGCATATAACACTTATTGTATAGGAAGAGGTTTTTACATATAAAAGATTTTTTATTAAAAAATTGATTAATTATTAACAGTTACTACGTAAATAAGATAGATATATGAAACCATTTCCGCGTTTACTGTCTGCACTGTTCCTCGTTCTGTGTTTTGGTTATGGTTGCGAATTTGAGAGTACAAATCAGGAATCAGCCCAGGAAGGTGAGTGGGTCGACAGGTTCGATAATTTTACCGACTGGGGAATCTATCGGGGAGATAAAAAAGGGAATCAATATTCCGAGCTGGATCAGATCAACACGGAGAACGTTCATCTGTTGGAGCCAGTATGGGAGTACGACACCCGAGTATTAACGGGACCCGGGATGCAGTCGAATCCCATTGTCATTGATGGACTTATGTACTTTGCCGATCCTGCGATGAATTTAGTTGCTCTTGATGCGACTACCGGGGAAGAGCTATGGATCATTGAGCCGAATAACTATCATGATGAGGATATTGCAAAAGGACAACTGCTTAAAGGCGTTGTGTATTGGGAAGACGAAAATGGTGATAATCAGAGAATTTTTCATTTTGTGAGAGATATTGTATTCGCATTTGATCCGACGACCGGGGAGATAATCGAGTCCTTTGGAGATAAGGGATATATCGATTTAAAAGAGAATTACGTGTGGGATGCTGATTATCTGGAGGGTCAAATTCAAGTTACAACTCCGGGCATAACCTATAAAAATTATTTGATTGTAGGTTCAAAAATTAACGAAGGCGATACAGCCCCACCGGGTAATATTCGGGCATTTGATACGCTAACGGGCGAATATCAATGGACCTTTCACACCATTCCTCAGGAAGGACAGCCCGGGTACGATACCTGGGAATGGGAAGAGAATATAATTTATGGCGGAGCCAACCCGTGGGCTGGATTTACTGTCGACGAAGAGCGCGGCTGGGTATTTGCTGCCACGGGCTCGGCCACAGGGGGGATACATGGTGGCGGTACCTCGCGAAAAGGAAAGAACTTGTTTGCCAATACGGTTTTAGCCCTGGACGCAACAACCGGTGAGCGGCAATGGCATTACCAGGCTATCCATCATGATATTTGGGATTATGATTTGCCTCCACCTCCCATGTTGGCCACGATCAATTCGGAAGGGGAGGCCCGGGATGTAGTGGTTCAGACCGGCAAACATCCCACCATGTTGATATTGGACAGAGACACCGGCGAACCGGTATTCCCGGTTGTGGAGAAGCCTGTGCCAACGGAAGTGGTGCCCGGTGAGGAGGCGTATCCTACCCAGCCGTGGCCGCTGAAGCCGGAACCCCTCGTGCGCACGTCGATGTATGAGTCCGATATTACCGACATTACCCCGGAATCTCATGAGGCCGTTCTGGAAAAGTTCAGGAAGCTTAAGACAGGTCCTGTCTTTACGCCTCCCAGCATCGAAGGTACCATAACAACTCCGGGTATACACGGAGGGAACGAATGGGGAGGCCCGTCCTATGATCCTGAAACCAATACGGCTTATGTTAATGTCAATAATGTACCGTTTATCTTGACTCTCATTCCCAGGAAGCCCGACCAGTACGGAGAGATGACAGACGTCCGGCGTGGCGAGGTTACTTATAATTCGCAATGCGCGGCTTGCCACGGCGCCCAGAGGCAAGGAACCATGGGTGTTCCATCTCTTGTGGATATGCAGATAAACACGGATTCAATACGGACCGTCGTAACAGAAGGCCGAATTAATATGCCGGCATTTCCGAGTATCTCTGGTGAGGATATGGACAATCTTATAATGTATCTGGAGAGAGAGATTGAAGAAACGAGCCGTTCTGGTATGGATACTACGTTAACTTTTGAAGGGGAAAATGATTTTACCTGGAGTGGGGAACGTGATGGACTGAAATGGTCAACGTCCACCCCGCAATACGTGCCGGAACTTGATTATTTAACCGACCACATGGGGTTGCCGGGCATTAAACCGCCCTGGGGTGAACTCGTCGCTGTCGATATTGATAAAGGCGAGATCAAATGGAAAGTGCCGCTGGGCGAATATCCCATACTGGCCGACAGTTTGGGAATTGACAAAAAGACAGGTGCTGAGAACTTTGGCGGACTGGTTACGACGGCGGGCGGTCTCATTTTCATAGCCGCCACCGAAGATTCGAAATTCCGGGCATTTGACAAGAGCAACGGCGAGCTATTATGGGAGTTTCAAATGGAGGCTCCGGGCTTTTCAGCACCCTCGGTCTACAAGATAGACGGCAGGCAATATGTGGTGATCGTCGCTGGCGGTGGCGGAAGAAGATATCGGTCTCCCGTCTCGCAGCCCATTGGCCGAACGGTCCATGCTTTTGCCTTACCCGATGAATAAATTTTATTCAAAGAATTCCCCGATGGCTCTGCCTCGGATTCATTTATTGTACGAATAATAATTCCCGTTTAACCCTTTTAGGAAGCCAGTACGATTTTAAACGGAAGAAAAAATCCAATAAAAAAAGCTGCTAAAATCGAATGAATATTCCACCCCAATAGGATTCACTCGATAGGCCAAATTAAAATAGCGAAACAGAATTGAAGAATAATATGGGAAGGATCCAATTCTCCATAAAACTTCTCATTGTCATTGAGTTGTTAGATCAATTTTATCACAAAATATGGTATTAAGTCATAAAGAGAGTAATTAACGTTCAAAAGTCCAATGTATGAAAAGGGCAATATTCAAATGGACTTGCAAAAAAATATTGTGCCATTGTTGTGCCTGAAAAATTCATCTTTCAGAATCAGAGAGGAAAAGCATAAAACAGTAAACCCCTGTAATTCATTAACTATATGAACTACAAGGGTTTAAAGTACCGGCGGCCGGACTCGAACCGGCACGGACATTTTGATGTCCATTGGATTTTAAGT
>JBBDNC010000014.1:0-1516 GCA_040877875.1 Balneolaceae bacterium
CGTTGACATCCACAGTTTCACCGGTAACAAAATCATTGTCAATGAGAAACCGGATTGCTGTGGCGATGTGTTCCGATTTTCCGTTTCGTTTCAACGGGGTGGCTTCGGCAAATTTTTTCATTCGTTCTTCCGTGGAAAAACGTTCGTGAAATGGAGTTTCAATGACTCCCGGCGCTACGGCATTGACGCGAATATCGGGCGCCAGTTCCTTCGCCAGTCCCCGGGTAAACGAATCCAGGGCTCCCTTGGTGGCTCCATATATAGTGGCGGTCGGGGCACCGTGACGCATGGCAATCGAGGTGATGTTAATGATTGACGGATCCGTTCCTTTTTCCAGCAACGGAATACATTGTGAGGAAAGAGTCATTACAGAGAATACATTCAGCCGGAACGTCTGTTCCATCAGCTCCCAGCTTAAATCCCGGCCTTCACGTCTCTCGAAGAGGCTTCCGGCATTGTTCACCAGGACATCCAGGTGATCGTAGTTCGAGGAAACAAACTCGAACAATGCTCTTGTCCCTTCTTCGCCTGAGAGATCCGCCTGTATTAGACGGGCTTTCCCATCGCCGCGCTCCACCTCCGAGGCTACGTTTTTCGCTGCCTCCTCCGAGGCATTGTAATGGACAATGATTTCATTTCCGGTGGCCAACAGGCGGGCCGTTTCCGCCCCGATGCCGGTGCTTGCGCCGGTTATTAAAATGGTTTTACTCATAGGTTTTTATTTTTGGGTTCAAAGTTTAAGGAAGTTCCATTGTCAAAGGATGCAAAGACTCATTGAAAGAGCAGGTTTTTTCAACCGATGTACCCTGTGAACGTTTCAGATATTGGAAATTCACTCCGGTTCAGTTAAATATTTGTCCTTCCGACAGAATACGGTTCCAGTTCGGCGGCTCCACCCCGAGAAGATGCTTTACAAAATAGTCGTATCGGTTTCTTTCTTCATACTCACCGATCGACCCGTGTCTGGCTCCCGGAATGGAGAGAAAATCGAAATCCTTGCCTGCTTTGATCAGGGCATCCGCCACCTGGTACGTTGAGGCCGGATCCACATTGGTATCCAGCTCCCCGACAATCAGCATCAATTGCCCCTGAAGGCGATGTGCATGTTCCACATTTAAAGATTCCTCGTATTGGCAACAGGTTTGAAAATAGTTGTGCTCATATTTATACTCCTCCGCTTAAATTAATGTCAGTCTAAATCGATAAATTTAGGCTCCTGAAGCTGTAAGCATACTCCGGCGATTGACTATTATTTCGATTCCGATTCAATTTCTTCACGGATAAAATCCTTTATTTGCTGTTCAAGGACCGGCAGCGTTACAGGCCCGTTCTTGAGAATCGCTTCGTGGAAGTCCCGAATGTCAAACTCATTCCCCAACTCTTCTTCAGATAATTCACGAAGCTCCCTGATTTTTAACTCTCCCATTTTGTAAGCCAGAGCCTGTCCCGGTACAGCAATATAGCGGTTGATTTCCGTGTCGATCTCATGATGGGAAAGAGCTGTGTTTTTAGTCAT
>JBBDNC010000015.1:0-1512 GCA_040877875.1 Balneolaceae bacterium
GTTTATTAATCACCTTTCCCTACTACTCCGATATCTTTATCCGCAGTAATAATTCCCCGCAGGTGGTGATAGGATA
The DNA here is from genome assembly GCA_040877875.1 of Balneolaceae bacterium. Taxonomy (GTDB): domain Bacteria; phylum Bacteroidota; class Rhodothermia; order Balneolales; family Balneolaceae; genus JBBDNC01. The sequence continues at coordinate 77 of JBBDNC010000015.1, forward strand.
CGAGACTCAGGTAGAACGTGTCACCTTTGATATCGAAGGGATGACATGTACGGGGTGTGAGACTTCCGTGAAACATGCCGTTCAACGCGTAGATGGCGTTCTGAAGACCGAGGTGTCGTATCAAAACCGGAAGGCCACCATCGCTTTTGACAAAACCCAAACAACCCGCCAGGTGATCGTTGAAGCGATCAACACGACCGGTTTTAAAGTCGCAGAGTAGGGCGGATTATTTTATCAAATATTTAATAATTTTCTTAAATAATATAATATGTCAAAGCAAAATCAACTCAACGTCAGTATTCGCGGAATGACCTGCGACGGTTGTGCCCGAAATATCGACCGTGCATTATCCAAAAAACAAGGAATCAAAAAAAATCAGTTTCCTGGCCGGAAGGGAAAGCAGAAATCAGTTATGATTCAGACTCCATCACAAAAGAGGAATTGATCGATACCATTAACAATACCGGCCATTACAAAGTGACCGGGGTGGTTAAATCATCCGAGAATGGCGGAAATCGGTTTGATCTACTGATCATCGGCGGAGGGTCGGCCGCTTTTGCCTCGGCCATCCGCACCAGCGAGTTGGGTGGCAGGGCGGTGATCATCAACAAAGGCCTTCCCACCGGTGGAACCTGTGTGAATGTAGGCTGCGTGCCATCTAAAACACTTATCCGTACCGCAGAAGCCATTCACAACGCAAATAACCCTAATTTTGAAGGGATCGATTCAAAAGCTACCATCTCCGACTTCAAACTAATTATCGACAAGAAGCGTCAGATGGTTGAAGCGTTGCGTCAGGATAAATATGTCGATGTAATCGCCGATGATCCGAATATCCAGCTGGTGGAAGGATTCGGCCGGTTTGTGAATAAACACACGGTAGATGTAAACGGAACACCGTATTACGGCAAACATATTCTGATAGCCACCGGGGCGGCTCCCTGGACACCACCTGTTGAGGGCCTGGAAAATTCCGGCTATCTGACTAATGAATCGGCCTATGAGCTGGACGAACTTCCCGCAAGCCTGATTGTGCTCGGAGGAGGCTATATCGCCCTGGAGAATGCACAACTTTTCAGTCGCCTGGGCAGCAAGGTGACTATTGTACAACGTTCAGCGCATATCCTGAGCGATCAGCCTGAAGAACTTGGAACAGCTCTGGCCGGATACCTGGAAGCTGAAGGAATCACGGTATTGACCAATACCCAAATTAAAGAGATATCAAAAAATGGGGATACCGGGAAAAAAGCAGTACATCTGACCGTAGATGGCAAAGAGCTGAAACCGGAAGCCGATGAGATTCTCGTTGCTACCGGACGAACCGGAAATACGGCGAATCTCGGACTTGATAAAATCGGAATTCAAACCGAGGGCCGGGGATACATCCCGGTCGATGAAACCCAGCGCACAACGGTAGATCATATTTTCGCCGCCGG
>JBBDNC010000016.1:0-7908 GCA_040877875.1 Balneolaceae bacterium
TAATTTAATCCCAATTTATTTCTCTACAAGGATCCACCCGTCTTCATCTATCATGCGTTTGGCATACTTCCACTTGATCTCTTTTACTTCGTTGGTTCCCATATTCTGAACTTTCACATAATCATTTCGGCCCGGTTCATCCTCGACGGTTACCGGCTGACGCTTTTCACCGGGTGCAGAGGCTTGTTGCTGATTGCCGTTCTGTTCTTGTTGTCCGCCCCGGAATCCCATGTTCGTGGAATCGGCATGTTGGGTTCTGGCTTTTTCCATGTCCACTTTCGCTTTTTGTTTCTGCGCCTGCTGGACTTTAGACGGATCGGCCTGCATTTCGGGGATTGCTTTCCAGATAAGGGAAATCGCCTCCCGGTTAATGACATCGAGAAGTTGCTTGAACATTTCAAACGCTTCTTTTTTGTATTCAAGCAGCGGGTCCTTCTGTCCGAATGACCGAAGGCCGATTCCCTCTTTAACTGTATCCAGCTCACGCAAATGCTCCATCCACTTGTCATCAATGGTCGAGAGGATTGCCGTCCGCTCCAGCGACCGGGCAACTTCACGGCCTTCATTTTCGGCGGCTTTCTCTACATCCACGACGACTCTCATCCGCCGGATCCCATCCGTAAAAATCACCTGTATCTTATTTGGCTTGTTCTCTTTTTCAGATTCCCGTATTTGCTGAACGACCCGGTAAAGGGGCTCCGCAATCATCTTCTCCTTATTACGGTTCACTTCAAATGCCCGCTCGATGATCCTATCGATCAGGCCGTCTACACCCAGTCCTGCCCACCGGTCCCGGTCGATTTCAATTTCCACCGCCAGGTGACGCAGCACTTCATCCCGCAATTCTTCAAATTGCCCTTCCGGATAGTATGTCGTTACAAGATTTTCAACCAGGTCTTCCAGCATGTCGAAGATATCATTCTGAAGCTGGTCTCCTTTCAGGGCATTTTTCCGCCGGGAATAAATCACATTCCGCTGGTTATTCAATACATCATCGTATTCCAGTTGTTTCTTCCGGATGCTGAAATTATTCTGCTCCACTTTCTTCTGGGCACGTTCCAGCGATTTGGTGACCCAGGGATGCTGAATCACTTCGCCTTCTTCGAAATTCAGGCGATCCATAATATTTGCAATCCGGTCCGTACCGCCGAACAATCTCATCAGCTCATCTTCCAGGGATACGTAAAACTGGGACTCGCCCGGATCCCCCTGTCGTCCGGCACGTCCCCGGAGCTGCAAATCAATCCGGCGCGACTCGTGGCGCTCGGTCCCGAGAATGGCCAATCCGCCCTTTTCCTTGACTCCGGGAGCCAGTTTGATATCAGTTCCCCGGCCGGCCATGTTGGTCGCAACGGTTACAGCACCGGGCTGTCCCGCCATCGTGACAATTTCACTTTCCCTGGCATGCTGCTTCGCGTTCAATACATTGTGGGGAATTTTCGCGCGTTTTAGCATACGGCTCAAGGTCTCCGATACATCCACACTGGTCGTACCCACCAGGACCGGCTGACCTTTTTCATGATATTCCCTGATTTTATCAATCGCCGCATTATACTTCTCACGCTTGGTCCGAAAGATCAGATCTTCCTTGTCATCCCGGATAACCGGCTCATTGGTCGGAATCACTACTACATCGAGATGATAGATTTCATTGAATTCGCCCTCTTCCGTAGCAGCCGTACCGGTCATGCCGGACAGCTTGTGATACATCCTGAAATAGTTCTGGAGGGTAATGGTGGCATACGTCTGGGTAGCCGCCTCCACCTTCACTTGTTCCTTGGCCTCAATCGCCTGGTGGAGTCCGTCGGAATAACGCCTGCCCGAGAGTACCCGTCCGGTATGCTCATCCACGATCTGAACTTTTCCGTCCTGAACGATGTACTCCTCCTCCCGTTCAAACAACGTATAGGCCTTTAACAGTTGATTGATCGTATGGATACGGTCACTTCGTTCGGCAAAACGGCGATGGATTTCATTAAATCTTTTTTCCCGTTCTTCCCGTACTTCCTTCCGGGCTTCTTCAATTTTCTTCTCCTTGTAGTCGTCACTGAATTCATCATTGCCTTGAATCTCTTCAAACTTCTCTTGCTCGAGTTTTTCAATCTCTTCTTCAATCTCGGAAGTCTCTACTCCCAGATCGGGGATGACAAACATTTCCGCATCTTCATCCTTGTTCGTAAGAAAGTCCCGTCCATTATCGGTCATTTCGATCGATTTCATCTTCATATCGACCGCATAATAAAGGTACTCATCCACGACCGGCATATGTTTCGCATTGTCCGCCAGGTAGATATTTTCAGTTTGCTGAACCAGCTTCTGCATTTTGGGTTCCTGCATCAGCTTTCGAAACTTGGGATTTTTCGGAAATCCACGCTGGGCACGGAAAAGAGCCAGTCCTGCTTCGTCTTCTTTGCCTTCTTCCAACAGTTTCTGCCCTTCATTGACCAGTTGGGATACCAGTTGCTTCTGAGCTTTCACCAAGGCATCCACTCTCGGCATCATCTCTTCATACTTTTGTGAATCAGAACCCTGGGGAACGGGACCGGAAATAATCAAGGGAGTTCGGGCTTCATCAATCAGAATCGAGTCGACCTCATCGATGATCGAAAAGTGATGCCCGCGCTGAACCAGTTGTTCCTTGTCAATGACCATGTTGTCGCGCAAGTAATCAAAACCGAATTCATTGTTGGTGCCATAGGTTATATCCGCCCGATAGGCCTGACGGCGGGCTTCCGAATTCGGATCGTAATGATCCACGCAGTCGACTGTGAGTCCGTGGAAATTAAAGAGAGGTTCGTTCCACTCGGCATCACGCTTTGCCAGGTAGTTGTTAACCGTCACGATATGAACCCCTCTTCCAACAAGTCCATTCAGATAAGCCGGGAGAATAGCGGCAAGTGTTTTCCCCTCACCGGTTTTCATTTCAGCAATTTTACCCTGATGCATGGCAATCGCCCCGACAAGCTGCACATCGTAAGGAATCATATCCCATTCGGTTTCAGTCCCTGCTACCTTCCATTTCTTCCCTACATGGCGCCGGCAGGTCTCCTTCATCACGGCAAATGCTTCCGGAAGCAGTTCATCGAGCACCTCTTCAATGACTTCCAGCCATTCCTCCTCCAGTGTTTCCAGCGAATCGGCAAGCTCTCTTCGCTCAGCAAGGGTAATGGACTCATCATTGCTGTCCATTTTCTGTTTAACCTCTGCAATCTGCTCATCCAGATCTGATGTCGCTTCCTTAAGCTGGCTGCGGAAAGATTCGGTTTTACCCTTCAATTCTTCTTCGCTCAATGCACCGATCTGCTCCTCAAAGCTCTTTATCTCTTCAACGATCGGCCATATTTTTTTCAGGTCCCGTTCGCTTTTGGTTCCGAATACCTTGGTTAGGGCTTTGGTAATTTGTTCTAACATGAAGTCCTGGTGAAAATAGTTTTCATTATCAAGTAAATTTACGGCTTCAACCGTGCCTGTTCAAATTTATTAAACTCACTGGTATACGCTTTATTTTTCAACACCCTGTTTTTCATTTCCAGGCATTCCAAACCGTATAAAGGGATTTCCGAATGAACCGAAGGGCTTTTATACAAACTTGTAAAATCATGCCTGAAGTATAAAGAAGCTTAAAGTTTAATCTGTCGTTCATATTTAACGAAATTCTTCTTAAGTTTCGGGTCTATCTGAAAATCGAAGTTGTTAACCTATCGGAATTTTTTACAGCTATGAAACGGACTTATCAACCCAGTAAACGAAAGCGGAAAAATAAACACGGATTTCGCAAGCGTTCCAAATCCAAAAGCGGAAAAGATGTACTCAAGCGTCGTCGGGCTAAAGGACGCCACAAGCTTACTACCAGCAATGAAAAAGGGCCGAAATAGCCATCAAGACTCAACCCGTCCTGATCAAACTTTACCAAAATCAAAAATCCTGCGTGGCAAGCGCAATTTTGAGCAACTGTTTGAACGTTCAACTGTTTTGAAATCACCTTCCGTACATTTGCGCTACCGTCTTTATTCCGATCCCTCCAAAGGCTGTTTAATGGGTTTCATTGCCGGTAAAAGACTTGGAAATGCCGTAACAAGAAATCGCATCAAACGCTTGCTTCGGGAAGTTTACCGAACCCACCAACACCTGCTGACCGATCTGTTTGAAGAAAAAAGATTCGGGTTTCATGCCGTACTCATGGCGATGTCGCCCGATGTTTCCTGCCAGGAATTAAAAAAACAGATCGTACCCTTACTCCATCAAGCCCGCCGGCAATTGCTGGCATTCAATCCCAAAACCGACAGGAACACGTAACCGGAGACCGATTTGGATAGAAATACCGTAACGGGTCTTATATTGATTTTCTTCATTATGATGGCATGGGCCTACTATTCCATGCCCAGTGAAGAAGAAATTCAGCGTCAGCGTCAGGAGCAGGTAATACAGGACAGCCTCACTGCCCTTGAAGAGGATCAGCAATCCCAAATGCTCGATGACACTACAGAGGATATACAGTCACAGGATCCCGAAGGGCCGGCACAAGAAAGCCAGATCCGGGACGAGGATGAAGAACCGGCCGAAATGGGTATTTTTGGACAAACGGGGGTTTCGGATACCACGTATACCGTTGTTCAAACTCCACGTTACAGGGCCATTTTCACGAACCTTGGAGCCGGTCCCGCCGAATATGAACTGAGCAATTATGATACCTGGGATCATCAGCCGGTCCAGATGATCGGAGATACCAGCCGGTCGGCCTATGTACTTGGATTTCTATCGAACCAAAATTACAACATTGAAACGGATCAGCTCCTTTTCCGCCAGGTCACCGACCGTGATGAAATCCGTCTCAACGGGAGCCAAAACGAACAGTTGCAATATGCGCTCGAACTGGAAAATGGAGGACGGATCATATATACCTATACGTTCCACTCCAACCACTATGCCATTGACCTTGAAATCCATATTGAAGGACTAGAAAACCAGATTATCGGCAACAGTGTAGATTTCGGGTGGAAACCGCGTCTCAATTTTACAGAGCTGGACCGCACCCAGGACGCCATGTATACATCCGCCTATATCTACGCCGGCGGGGTACTGGAAAATTTCTCGGTGGACGGGCCCGGACGTGATGAGTTGCATGTTAACGGAACAATCGACTGGGTCTCTACGAAAACAAAATTCTTTACCCAAATTATCAAACCGTCGTCTCCCACCAACGCGGCTCTTCTTACAGGAGAATTAGACGGGGAAAATGACGCCCCCGGAACCCGCCATCACTACCAGTCCTCCGTTCAGTCGACGATCCCTTCGAACGGTTCCCTGGAATATCAACTCTACCTCGGGCCGCTGGATTATTATGAGCTGGCCGCTTTCGACGACCATGCTTTTGATATGGTTGAAATCAGCTACGCCTGGATGCGCTGGTTTGCCGACCCGCTTGTTAAATGGGTAATTATCCCTTACTTCACCTATGCAAGTAACTATATCGCCAATTTCGGGATCCTGATTATCCTGTTTGGCATCCTGATCAAACTGGCGCTTGCCCCTCTCACACAAAAAAGCTTTAAGAGCATGGCCGCCATGCGTGAGCTCCAGCCCCAGATGAAGGAGCTCCAGGAGAAGTATAAGGACAACCCGAAAAAGCAACAGGAAGCCACGATCAAGCTTTATAAAAAAGCAAAGGTCAACCCCCTTGGCGGCTGTCTGCCTATGCTTCTGCAGTTTCCAATCCTGATTACTCTTTGGCGGTATTTCCAAAGTTCTATCCTGCTCCGGCAAGAACCTTTTCTGTGGGCCTCCGATCTTTCAGCCCCTGACTATATTCTGAGCCTGCCGTACGACATTCCCTTCCTGGGGGATCAACTTGCGGGATTTGTCCTGCTGATGACCGCAGCGATGGTCGTTCAAACGAAAGTATCCGGAGGAATGAGTACGGGATCTTCACCCGCCGGGGCTCCCAATATGAAGGCTTTCACCTATTTCCTCCCTGTCATGCTGCTTTTTGTCTTTAATAACTTTGCCGCCGGGCTCAGCTTGTACTATCTGGTCTACAATGTCATGTCAATCGGGCAGCAATTCCTGATCAATAAGGATATAGATGTGGATACAAATGGCGACGATGACAAGAAAAAAAGGCGCCGGGGCAAAAAGAAGAAATAATAAATGCCGCCGCTCCCTTGAATTTAACGATCAGACAATTATCTTAGTAAATCGTTCAACCCTTCCGGTTACACATTACACCAGCAGAGTAGCCGGAATGACGTTGTTTGAATTCGTAAAAACCGGTTTTATGCCAACTATGCGATATGGGAGTTCCTGAAGAGATTTTTTGCTTTCGGCAATACAATAAAAATCGACCCGCCGGCAGCCCCCCTTAAGCGTATGATTGACATGACACTGACCTGGAGATCATCCTGAAATCGAATGGATCCGCCAGGTAAATTTTTGACTGAATACTTCAGGTAATCAACTATCTAATTAAATTCATTTAATTCCTATGTCTGATCAAAAAAATGCTAAAGATCCCGTATCGTCCAGCTCGCTCTCCAGAAAACATTTTATAGGACAAGCGGCCGCACTGACGGCAGGCTTTATGATTGTTCCCCGTCACGTTCTTGGTGGACGAGGCTATAAAGCTCCGAGCGATAAATTAAATGTTGCCTGTGTCGGGGTTGGCGGAATGGGGGGCGGTGATACCCGCAGCATCCACGAATTGGGAGAAAATATTTATGCGCTTTGTGACGTGGACTGGGATTATGCAGCCCAGACCCTGGGAACCTATCCCAATGCTAAAAAGTACTTTGACTTCCGTGAAATGCTGGATAATGAAAAGGAAATCGATGCAGTAGTCGTCTCTACTCCGGATAACAACCATGCTGCCATTGCCATATATGCCATGCAGCTCGGCAAACATGTTTATGTCCAAAAACCTCTGACCCGAACCATCTATGAATCCAGGCGAATGGCCCAGGTAGCCAGGGAAACCGGGGTGAAAACCCAAATGGGGAACCAGGGACATGCCCGTGAAGGCACCCAAAAAATTGTTGAATGGGTCCGCCAGGGAGCCATCGGGGAAATTCGAAAAGTCGACTGCTGGACAAATCGTCCGCGTGGATATTGGCCGCAGGGAGCAAGTGTGAGTTATCCTCAGGAAATCCCGGCTGTTCCCGGTACCATGAAGAGCTGGGACCTTTGGATCGGCCCCTCCCCCTATCGCCCCTATCACCCCGCCTATGCACCTTTCCGATGGAGAGGATGGTGGGATTTCGGATCCGGAGCGCTTGGAGATATGGGGGCACATATCATGGACCAACCATATTGGGCACTCGATCTCGGTTTCCCGTCAACCGTCCATGCAAGCTCAACTCCTTTTAATAATGCCGCTTTCCCCCTGGGTTCAACGGTTCATTATGAATTTCCGGGCAGAAACGGGAACCCTCCGGTTGACCTCAACTGGTATGACGGCGGGATCATGCCTCCGCGTCCCGACGGACTCGAAGAGGGTAAGCAAATGGGAGCCAGCGGCGGCGGAATGATTTTTTACGGATCCAACGGAACCCTGATGGCCGATGTTTACGGTGACAACCCGCGTTTTATTCCGGAAAGTGATCTTCAGCGAATTGGAGAACCCCGGCAAACCATCACACGATCTCCGGGAATCTATGCCGAGTGGATCCATGCCATCAAGGAAGACGGTGAAACCACTTCTCACTTCGACTATGCAGCAGCTCTTACAGAAACCATGCTGCTCGGTAATGTTGCCGTCCGCTTCAGCGACCAAAATCAGAAGCTTGAGTATGATGCTGAAAATATGAGATTTACAAATCTCGACGCAGCCAACAACTGGCTGGAAGGCAGGAAAAATGAACTCCGGCCTGGCTGGAAAGAACTCATCGGGTAAGCTGAAATTCGAACCATGGGTTT
>JBBDNC010000017.1:0-3521 GCA_040877875.1 Balneolaceae bacterium
TATAGTCAGACGGTCTCATTCCCGGTTGAAAATCCCCGAATCCAAACATGGTCGGGTGATACTCACCGATGATGTCCACATTGCTATTCGCCGGCACCTCTTCCCCCATATCAAGTCCCCAGTAACAGGCATTGACCAACAGTCTTCTCAAACCTTCACTTTGCAGATCCGCCGCAGATCCCATGGTCGTTGTAAAACTCCGGCCGGTATTTCCCTGGTCAATCGAATACGTTCGTGTCCACGCCACCGGCATAATCGATTTGCTCCAGTTTACCGGTGCATCGGGAGCCATTCCACTGGTTGACTGGCCCCAAACCAGAACGTCCACATCCACACCATTCAATTCCCGGGTTCCGTAAACATCCGTCGGTCCCCACACATCCGTTACACCCCGAATAATCGGATGATCGTTTCTCTCATTGATCCCATCAATCAAACCCCGTGTACCTTCATTCCCATGATCTCCATGGTGATCCACCCACGTCTCCCCAAGAATCTTCCTGCCGAATCCACCTTCCCAGCCTGGTACTTCACTGCGGAAAGAGTATTTGGAATAGGGACTCTCCTCGTCCCGGGAGTAATTGAAAGCATGAGTCGATGTTCTCAAAGCCACAATGGGCTTACCGGCTTTCAGATATTCTTCAAAATATTTCATCTGTGAATCGGGTAATTCACGAAAACGAATAAACAAAACCATCAAATCTGCATCCCTGAGATTTTCAATACCGGGAATATTTGTCTGAATATCCGGGTTTATCTCGCCCGTCTCCGGATCAATGGCAAAGAGGACCGTTGTTCTGAAACCGTGATGGGTCGACAAGATCTTTGCAAGCAAGGGCAGCGCTTCTTCGGAACGGTATTCTTCATCTCCGCTGACCAATACGATATGCCGGCCGTTTCCCGGGCCATCGCCCGCTTCAAATGTAATCCATTGCTCCCCTTCCTGTGCCAAAACATGTTGAAGATTGAACAGTAAACAACACAAGAATAAAAAGACGGTGAACCCTGCAAAATGTCGGAGTTGAACTTTCATGGTCTGATTGGATTATTTAATGTTAAACAGCGGTAAATTAAATCTATATATAATAAGCTTCAGCAAAGCCGGAAGCCGGCGGATAAATGAGATTAAAATCAAAGCCAAAGTACTCAATAATTGAATTTGATTGATCCGGCGAACGGCAGGTGACGATCGAATCTGAATCTCACAGGATGTACCATCGGGCAGACTCATTTTATTTTTTTTGCTTTGCTTCTTCCTTCATTAAGTTGATAAATTGCTCGGCAATCAACTCACCAAAATCAGGATCGTTAATGTGATAGTCAAACGTCTCGATCGGTATGTCGGTTCGTTTGTCTCCGAGAGACTTGCGCAAGGTATCCAAAAAAGCAGCGTCCGAATCCGGATCCCAGAAAACTCCATCCGGATAACTCGGGATCGACAAACCGCCTGTCGGAACGGCAATTCTGACAGGGCCTTTTGCCTGGCCTAACCTTTCGGCAAAAATATTTCCCAATTCAATCATCTCCTCCCTGGACGTCCGAACCAGGGTATATTCCGGATTGTGGTCATAGACCGGCCGGTCCTGCAATTCCAGTGGAACCGCATCGGTATGAAACACACTAAAATCGATACACCCGGGAACAACCACCTGGGGCAATCCTAAAAGGCCGATCCGCTTGAGGCGATCCGGTCCCCCGTCATGGATTCCCCCCACCAGCGGATCATTTACCTCGTTGGTCGTATAATCAATCACCCCGACAAACTGATCCAGCTCTGCCAGCTCTTCCATAGCGGGTCCGCCGACTCCGTTCGAATGAAAAATAACCGCTTCGTATCCATCTTTTGCCAATCTGTTTTTCAGCGCCATAACTGCCTTGGTCGTATTGCCAAGCATAGTTACAGCCACATACCTCTCATCTTCGTCCGGTTCGGGCAGTAAGCTCCCGTGCTCTACCATCCCTTTCATCGCCGCAGCGGCATTGTCAAAGACCGTACAGGCAATCGGGTTTAATCCCAAAATATCAACTACAGAATGAATAACCATAATATCACTCGTCCCCACCAATGGATCGAAATAGTGCTTGCCCGAGGCGATCGGCGAAATAAGTACCTTCGGCACTCCGACCGGAAGCTGCATCATTGCCGCTGCTCCCATGACGGCTCCTTCGGCCCCTCCCATACTTATAACCCCCGCTACCTTACCCTGCTTATAAAGATCAAGAGTAAGTTTTTTCACCGCCTCCCGCATGCCATGTACCGCCTTCCCCCGGCTGCCGGCATTTCGGAGCGCTTCAATCGTCGTACCGCCGGCCCGTGCCACTTCAGCATGAGTGATATCGGGTTCAATCTCAAGAGGCGGATCCAGAATGCCGATGTCAATTACCGTAGTGTTTACATCCAGATCATTCAGCCGGTCCCGAAGGTAGGCAAACTCGGGGCCTTTCGTATCGAGCGTTCCGATTACGAGAACGTTTTTAGACATATCGACGAAGATTTACGTATTCAGATTAATTTACAGTACATCAGTGTTCAGTGAACAGTGTGTCAGTGTGGCACTTCTCACTTAATAAGAGGATGCAACTTCTCCGCACAACGTTCCACCATACTGTTATAGAACGACTCACTCAGAAGACTGCTTCCATGATCTTCGATAAACTTTTTCTGTTCCGGAGTAATATCCACCGGATCGGTTTCAATCGCATCGGGATATGGATTGGCAGGAGTCCGGTCAACCGGGGAAGCAAATTCCACTGCCAATGCCCCGTCATAATGAATTATACGAAGGGTCCCGACGATTTTCAGCCAGTCCAATTGGCCCATTCCGCAGGCCATTCGATTGGAGTCACAAACATGGAAATCCACCAGCCGGTCTCCAACTTCCAGCATCGCTTCATACGGATCCGCTTCCTCCACATTCATATGGAACGTATCCAAACAGACCCCGCAATCCGGTCCCGTCTCTTCGGCCAGGGCCAATGCCTGGGCACCCCGGTTGATAAAATAGGTTTCAAAACGGTTAATGGGCTCGATACAAATACGGACACCTTCTTTTTGTCCATGGTCGTATACCTGCTTCATGCTTTCAACCGCCCATTGCCACTCTTCATCGGGCGTGGCACTCGGCTCAATTTTCCCGACTGTACTCGGCACAACGGTTACCTCATAGCCGTCAAGCTCTTTAACCATTGTGATAACATCCTTTACATACTGCACGGAATTTTCACGCTCTTTTTCGTCCGTATGCAAAAGATTCCGCTCCCCCAGCATCAGGGTTACGGATCCCCAGCATTTGATTCCGTTCTCTTTCAAAATCTTGCGAACCTCTCTCGTGTCATACTGGGATGGTTCGCCACTGATTTCTATACTTTTATACCCATATTTGGCAAGCCGTTTGACCGTATGTTCGATCGGTTCGGCTCGCATCCAGTTGTGCATTGATAAGTGCAATGGAATCACCTCTTTTGTTTTACAGCAGGATGTCCGGCCCTTTATGAATGGAGGAAGTCCACCTCTTCATTCA
>JBBDNC010000017.1:3621-7825 GCA_040877875.1 Balneolaceae bacterium
CCCCGGTTCGACTCAATCGGCTTCGCTTTTGAGTCTTCACCTGCCCCTCTCAAGAGGGGAATTTTGGTTTGGATCGTATCCAGTGTCGTATCAACCATATGTTGTGGAGTAAGCCGCAGGGATTTTTTCTTCTGGTCCAGAGCATTCATCCGTCTATCCTAAAATCTCAGAATAGGGATCTAAATGCGGCAGCCTGCGAAGTAACATTCAGTGTTAATTCCTGAACGCTAAACATCCGTCGGTTCGAATGAGCTCAAAATTCAAAATGTCCGGTCGACAAATTCGCGGTTCTTCACTTCAACGGGCTGTTTCATCAGCTCCAGGATACCGCGTGCCACGTGATCCGAATACCGGCGAAAGGCTTCTTCGCCTTTTTCCTTGGTTGCTCGTTTCGGGTTGCCAATCACTCCGCTTTCGATGAATTCGTGATGGTCCATCGGAAAGTTAAAGTATTTGTATCCGTCGAATTCCACATCGGGCATACCATCCTTTTTCTCAAAGGATTTCGGCAGGAATTCGGGAATATGAGCCTTGGTAAAATCAGCACGGTCCATACGTACATACTTCTCGTTCCATGCCAGATCCTGGGAAGTTTCCAGCTCGGAAGCGTGCCAGCCCGGTGTCTCTTCAGGTGGATTTTCAAGGAGTCCTTCCATCAATCCCACATAGTTTTCCATGTAAGGTTTAACAAAACTGATCAGTGCACCGGTTTCATAGCGCAGCTTACGCAAAATCGGATCCACGACCTTGATGTTGGAACCGTGTCCGTTGATAAAAATAATGCGGTTAAACCCGTGATGAATCAAACTCCGCGCTACGTCGTACATCAGATTCAACAGGGTGCTGCTTCGAACGGTAATGGTACCGCGCCCCTCTCCGGGTTTGTGCATATGCTGCGGAGAGTATCCGGTCCAGATCGCCGGTGAATAGAGTACGCCTATTTTATGAGCAACCCGGTGAGAAATCTCAAGAGCTGTCACGGTATCGGTCCACAGCGGCAGGTGCGGGCCGTGTTGCTCGGTACTGGCAATCGGTACCAGAACCGTATCTTTCTCCTTCAGATATTCCTTGATATCCGTTACGGTCAAGTGTGCAAGCTGCCAGGATACAAACTTCTTTCTGAATTCTTCATCTCCTGTTGTGATGGGCTCGATGTCTTTTGCGCCCCGGTCATTTTCGTAAGTCATTGGTTTACCTCAATATCGATTAATTATTCTGTGTTAGGATTATTATTAAAAATGTAAAAAAAGTTATCTGCCCGGCACAAAACACATGGCCCGGCTTACCCGATGACAGATCCAACAAAACTAAAAGTGCATTGAATTGGACGCCACCCGGTTCCTTACGCATTACAATTGTTCAGCCAATACCTGATAAAGATTACGTACATCCAGATTCTTGCGGGATTTCGCAAGCAGGCTCAAACGCCCGAAGGTTGCAGGATCTTCGGTAAATACCACTCTGGCTCCGGCATCTTCTGCATCTTCCAAACGGGAATTTGTCAGTTCATCGGCCAGCTCAGGATGAGTAAATTGCAGCCCGCCTGTCCCGCTCGTTCCTGAGCGCTCCTTGCGCCAGAACAACTCCACCCGGTTCCCCTCAAGTGCGGCCTCCATCAACGTTCGGGGTAGATCATAACGGGAAGGTACGCGAACCGAATGAGTTGGATCCACATAGGCATAAGGTTCGGATATTTTCTTTTTGTTAAATGTTAACTCTCCATCTTTCAATTTTTGGGCTAACAGCGACAATACTTCTACAAGTTCTATTTTATCGTCCAGTTCCAAATCCAGCCGTTCCTTATATACACGTTCAAACGTAAAGTAAGAACCTGCAGACAGGACCAATAAGGTTTGTGCTCCTGTCGCTTCAAGATCTTTAAGGGTAGAAGTTGCTAACTCGGCTGCCTGCTCGCGGAGACCCAATCCGCTGGGAATCAACCCGTCGTTTCGGCCTCGCCCGATTACAACAGGCTGGATACCGGCTGCCTCTAAAAGCTGAAGGACTGCCTCCACGGTTCCCGGCGCAAAATGATCGGCTTCATCTCCGATAAACAGGGCTACCTCCCCTTTCCCGGACGGGGGTTCGACTTCCTGTCCGTTGTACAGATTGGAGGAAGATTTCAGCTTGTCTGAAATCTGTTTAACAGATTCGGGTACAAGATCTTTTTCAACCAAAAGAGTACGTGCCGCCGCAATGGCATTCGGAAGCGGCTGGTCGGTTACACAGTGAGATTCACAGTTGCCGCAATCGGCACATTTGTACATGGCGTCGATGGACTCGTTGTCCCATTCCATTAATCCACGCCGTTCGGAAGCGACCATCTGCGCCCATCCATGAGGGGACAATGCCTCATTTTTTGTGGTGATCTGAACCGGACAAAGATGCCTGCACATCAGGCAGTATCGACAGTTTTCAGTGGTATCAAGTACTTTCGTTTGAGACATAATTTTTAATTTAAAAAAAAGATCACTTGGTTAAATACGTGGTTTAAAATTCAAGTTGTGAGAAGGATTCCTGCCGGCAGACCGTTCAGGCACAGGGTAATAAATCACACCCAAACCGTTATTTCCCTCCTTCTCATGGCCAGGGGGCCCGGCCCTTGGCTAAAATCCGACTTTACCGGGATTCATAATTCCGTTCGGGTCAATTGCATGCTTGATGTTCTCAAGCAGAGAGAATGCCTCTCCATATTGCCGGCGCATATACCGGCCCAGCTTCAAGCCGACACCGTGGTGCTCGTTGATCGTACCCCCGTTTTCCAATGAAGCGGTAATGGCAGTATTCCACACCCGGTTATGGAGTCGTAAAGCCTCCCGGGCATCTTCGGGCGGGTTCTCAATGATAAACCGGGTATACATCCCCGCACCCCAATGAAACCAGTGAGAAAAATGACCGATGTATTTAACATTCCAGTCGGCGTACGTTTCCTCCACGGCTTTTTTCTGGGCATAATACACTTTCTCTACATCCTTGAAACGCATTACGGTATCGGCCGTTCCGTACATCCAGGGCAGTTTCAAATTGGTCGGGGGATAATAAAAATCGTACCGGTGGTCCCACCACTTCTCACCCGGCTCACGTCCCAGATCCCTTGCTCCCAATTCATCGAAGATTTCCATTGCCTTTTTCTCCTGCAATGCGGCAATATCCTTGTCCCCGTCAAAGCCGACCACCATATAAGCGCCTTCCAGTTCGTAACCGAGAATATCCTTCACACGCGAGGCGGTGGAGCCCGGATCGTAGAGGCGAATCACGGTCGGATCCAGACGATTGACCATCAGCCGCCTGCCGGCTTCAATGGCTTTGGACAGATCGTCAAACAATAAAGCCCGAAACAGCCGGGTTTCGGGAAGGTAATCCACTTGCATGGTGGCCTTCGTAATAACCCCGAACACTCCCTCAGAGCCAAGAAACAATCCCATATAATCCGGCCCCGAAGCGTTATCCGGAACTCGCGGGGTTTCAATAATCGAGCCGTCCGGGAGAACCACTTCCATACTCATCACCAGATCTTCCGACTTTCCGTACTTGGTACTGATCGTTCCGGTTCCGCGCGGTGCCAGGTATCCTCCCAATGTTGCACAATTGGCCGAGGCGGGATAGTGAGGAAGAGTCAGGCCTTTCTCATTCAGCCTCATTTCAAGCTCCGAACCATTGATTCCGGCTTCAGCGGTCACCGACATCGACTGTTCGTCGATTTCGATCACACGGTTCATCCGCTTTACATCCATGATAATCCCTCCATAGATCGACAGGGCTCCTCCCTGGGTACCGGAACCTCCCCCCCAGGGGATGACGGGAATTTTATAGGTGTTGGCAATCTTCATGATTGACGCCACTTCTTCCGGGGTGCCCGGATGTACAATATAGTCAGGCGTTTTAAGCGGCTGACCCCGATCCAGCCACATCTGCGGCATCCAGGACCAGTCGTTCGAATAGACCAGCTTCTCCGGACCTTCCGTTGTAATATGTTTCTGGCCGACCACCTCTTCCAGTTCACTGCGAATCATTTCAAACTGAAACCGATCCGGTGAATAGCTTATCGTTTTTTTCCCGTTTTGTATTTCTGTTGATTGATTACTGTCAGACTTGCTCGTCATTCGTTTGGACTATCCTTAAAGTATATAATGAAATTGATATTACTTGTAGAGGGCTTTGCAAAATCACTGCGTGTTCAAAAAATGAGCGTTGTTTTGCCCAA
>JBBDNC010000018.1:0-1468 GCA_040877875.1 Balneolaceae bacterium
CCATTTCGGGGCAATCATGACCGGCAGTTTTTCGACCAGGTCCCGTATAATTTCAAATGAGGCACTTCCCGATCCGACGATGATGCCGGCCCGTAATGTGGTTAGGTGATAGGAAGAGGCTGACAGGGTCTTCTCTACCGTCTTGCGCGACCGCAAATGGGTTGAAAGGTGTTCGTCGTTAACGATCCCGCTCAGGTAGATCACCTGTTCGACGGATGTTTTTTCGAGAGCCGCTTTGAAATTCTGTGCCGCCTTCTTTTCCAGCTCCTCGAATTTGTCCTTCGAGGAGGTCATAGAATGAATCAGGTAGTAGGCCGCATCCAAGTCCTCAGGGATGATGTGCAGTGTTTCTGGTTTCAGAAAATCTACCTCAATTACTTCAATCCGCGTAGTGTCATAGGGTGAAGTGTCGAACCGCTCGCGGTCGCGCACACAGCAATAGACAAAATAATCCTCTTCGAGCAATTTCGGGAGCAGCCGCTTACCGATATAACCGGTAGCTCCTGTGAGGAGTATCTTTTTCATAACTGTTTGAGGCTGGGAATCTCGCATACCGGTTAAACTTAAATTTTAAAGAATTAGTTCAGAAGAGCGCTGCAATCGGGCATGAGGTGACATTAAAATCAAGCAAGTACCGCTCCTGAAATACCCCTTATTATTTTGATCTTCTATTCATTACAGGGTTCACAGCTCTCCTTTTTATATGTCTTCATTAAGTGTTTTAACCGCTTATCCAAGGTGGATTTATTGTGTTCTTATCGTGACTGAGACCGGCTGCAAGCAGATCCAATACATCCACAACCCGGATCAGATCGATGAGTCGAGGGACACGAACCTCATAGAAGGCCGAGTCTGCGGATGTGCTCCCTCAAGGTTGCAAAATCCCGGGTTCAGCAGATACGGTAAATGAGGCGGCTACGGCACGAACAGCCCCTGAACAGCATCTTATGATGAACCGCCCCGTGCGGACCCGATTATAGTATCCACTTAATTTTACTCTCCTGAATTGGCAGCGAGAAAGTCGTTCACCTCCAGCCAATGAATGAAGGCATCAAACCAGCGATTGCTAGTGCGGTCCGGATTTCCAAGGCCGAAACCGTGGCCGCCATTCTGGTAAAGGTGAAACTCGACCGGTAGGCCTGCTTCGTACCAGGAATTAATTACACCAAACTGACCGCGGAAGAGAAAATCATCGACGGCGATAACATTAAACATAGGCGGAGCGTCTTTCGGTACATCAACCGTACCCATTCCGCCATAGATCGGACCTGTAAATGCAAGATCCATAATTTGGGAGTTAAGGATGGAATGCATCGTGAGGCCCGCAACAGCAGAAAAGCCGATCATACCCAGTCGATCGGTATCAACACCACCTGTACCAAGTGGAATCGCATTAGGTTCAGTTGGGGAATCAAGAGGGTAGATCGTTCCGTCTTGTGCCAGAGAAGATACAGTGAAGAAGAATAAG
>JBBDNC010000019.1:0-1467 GCA_040877875.1 Balneolaceae bacterium
CAGCCACCGTTTCCTATCTGCGATCAAAACTGACGGAAGAGGATCTGCGGGAAGCGATTAACAAAACCGGGTTTACTGTGGATGAGGACAAAACCCAAAATTAATTGTGAAACTATTATGACTACTGTAACACTCAAATCAACCTTAACCTGCCCGAATTGCGGGGAAGAAGTACCTGAAACCATGCCCAAGGACTCCTGCCAATTTTTCTGGCAATGCCCTCATTGTAAAGAAGTAACTAAACCACTGCAAGGCGACTGCTGTGTGTTTTGCTCCTATGGCACCGTTGCCTGTCCGCCGATTCAACAAGAAAATAACTGCTGCTGATTACCATGGGTAAGATAGATTTTATCAAACAGAACAAATACACCAAAGCAGGATTCTGGTCGGCACTCATAGCCGGAGTCTGTTGCTTCACACCACTGCTGGTTTGGGGCTTTGCATTTGCCGGGATAGCCGCATATACGGCATATATCGATTTTGTGATTCTGCCGATCTTTTTTGTGGGGCTGGCCATTTTTGCATTTGGCTACTATAAATACAAAAAAGGGGAGCAGTCCAAATCAGTAGCAGATTCTTAGCGTTAACTGTCCGTAAAAAACAGGTGATCTCACAATATTTATTACAAGATTCAAAATTTTAAAAACCCACTTATGACTTCTCAAACTTTCGATCTTATTGTAATCGGAACCGGATCGGGCGGATCTGTAACAGCCGGTAAATGTGCAAAAGCGGGGTGGAAAGTAGCCCAAATTGATGCGCTTCCCTTTGGCGGAACTTGTGCCCTGCGCGGATGTGACCCCAAAAAAGTATTGGTGGGAGCAGCTGAACTGCTTGACTGGAATCAACAGATGAAGGGAAACGGCATCATGTCTAATGCATCCATCAACTGGCAAGAACTCATGCAATTTAAACACACCTTTACCGAGCCGGTACTAGAAAACCGGGAAAAAGGCATGAATAAAGTGGGCATCACCCCCATTCACGGAGAAGCTTCTTTTATTGATAAGCAGACCATTGAGGTAAATGGAGAACAATATACAGCCGATCATTTTTTGATTGCAACCGGAGCTATCCCAACTCCCATTCCTGTTGAAGGTTTTGAACATCTTACGAGTAGCACCGAATTTCTTGAGCTTTATGAACTGCCCGAAGCTATCATCTTTGTAGGCGGTGGATTTATTTCCTTCGAGTTTGCGAATATTGCAGCGAGAGCCGGAAGTGAGGTACACATCATCCACCGTGGAAAACAGCCGCTTGAAAATTTTGATGAAGATCTTGTCCAAATGGTTCTTGATAAAGCAGAAGAAACCGTATTCAGGTGCACCTGGAATCTGAAGTAACGGCCATTCAAAAAACAGACAACGGGGTATTGGTGAAGTCAACATCCAACGGCTCTGATGTGGAACTTCGCGGTGGAATTGCCGTTCACGGTGCCGGAAGAGTTCCAAATATTGAACCGTTACA
>JBBDNC010000020.1:0-7609 GCA_040877875.1 Balneolaceae bacterium
GTGAGACGATCTTCCCCGTTACCAAGCGAAAACTTCTGCAAACGATTTATAATTAATAAGAGCAACGGACTCGCTTCCGCCGGCCGGCGGATGAACTGTTACACGGATATAATTGCCAGCGTACATCGGGACACGCAGACCAGTTTTTCCTCTTCTGTGGTGATACGCGTTTCCCATACCTGTGTCTGTCTGCCACGGTGAAGCGGTTTGGATGTGCCGATTACTTTCGAGCCTTCCGATACGGAACGTATATGATTGGCATTGATCTCCAGCCCGACGGCTGTTTTGTTTTCATCTTCCAGGTTCAAATAAGCGCCGATGGAAGCCAGGGTTTCTGCCAGGGCTACGGAGGCTCCTCCGTGCAGGATTCGCATGGGTTGAACGGTATTTTGATTCACCGGCATAGTGGCCTTCATCTCCTCACGGCTCAATGTCAAAAACTTAATTCCGAGCAGGTCTCCCATATTTTTCTCAGAATTATGAATAAACGGTTCAATTCGGTGTCGGATGGCTTCTTCTATTTGCATAATGTGAACGTTTTGATAAAGATTTTTTTTATAGGAATACGGAACAGAGACAGTGGAGGTATCTGCTGATTTTTAAAGATGCCTGCCTGAACAGCTTCACGGTATTTTTAGATAATGAACGAGCAGGAGACCGAAACCTCCCCAAATAGCGGATACCGATTAACATCATGATGGTAAGAAATTTTCAAATCTGCTTACAAGTATTAAATTAACAGTGTTAACCTGTCTGTAATCGATCAGGTTTGAAACACCGGCTGATAACAAAAAACACACAGCATGAAAGAATCCCCGTCAACAATCCCGGAACTGATCGAAGAGGGGTTAAATCTGTACGAGTCCGGTACACCGGTTATTTTTACCAAGCGGGGAGGAGAGTGGATTGAAACGGAGATTGACAGCCTCAGGAACAAAATTCGGCAGTTTGCCATGGGGTTATATGCACTGGGGGTCCGGCCGGGTGATACCGTTTCTATTCATTCGGAAAACAGCACGGAATGGATCATCTGTGATCAGGCCGTCTTGTCGATCGGGGCGGCAAATGTACCCATTTATACGACTCAGCCTGCCGATCAAATCCGGTACATCTTAGGGAATTCCGGTTCAAAGGTCCACATCGTCTCGAACGATCAGATGTTTGCAGATACCAAGCCGATGATCAAAGAGGTCGAGAGTATCCGGTCGATCATAACGTTGTCTGATTCCCGACACAAGAAACTGAAAACATTTGAAAAAGTCCTGGAAATGGGCAGGAAGCAGATTGAAGGGGCTCCTGATCTGTTTGATGAACTTCGGTCAGACGTTCGTCCGGACGATCTTGCCACCCTGATCTATACCTCCGGGACAACGGGTATGCCAAAAGGAGTCATGCTTTCACACAATAATATCGCTTCAAATGTGAAAGCGTCACTGGAGCGCGTGCCGTTTACCATGGAGGAAATTCGGGGAGCCGACGTTCTCACCTACCTTCCGCTTTCACATGTATTCGAACGTCTGATTTCGTATATGTATCTCGTGATGGGAGCTCGCATTCATTATGTAGAAGATGTAGATGAAATCCGGGAGGATTTTCTGCATGTCCGGCCTTTCTTTTTTGCAACGGTTCCACGCCTGCTCGAAAAGATTCAGACCGGGGTTAAAGTGAAGGGGCAGGAGTTTTCGGGATTAAAGAAGAAGCTCTACTATTGGGCTCTCTATCGTGCTGAAAAGTATGATCCGGAAAATCCATCGGGTGGGATCCTGGATCGGAGTCTACAAAAAATTGCGGATTTGCTGGTGTATTCCAATATACGGGAGTTGTTCGGCGGGAACCTTCGCGGAATGATCAGCGGCGGCGCCTCCCTCTCTCCTTCGGTTTTCCGATTTATCAATGCCTTGGGGGTTTACTGCGGACAGGGATACGGATTAACTGAAACCTCACCGGTGATTGCTGTCCAGGATCGTAATCATATGCGGGTCGGCTCTTCGGGCCTTCCCCTGTCGAATGTGGAAGTAAAAATTGCGGAGGACAACGAAATTCTGACACGGGGCCCGAATGTGATGCTGGGTTACTATCAGCAGCCCGAAATGACGGAAGAAGTCATGACCGGCGATGACTGGCTGAAAACGGGAGATGTGGGAAAAATCGATAAAGACGGCTATCTGTATATTACGGATCGCAAGAAATCGATGTTCAAGCTTTCAACCGGCAAATACGTAGCCCCTCAGAATATCGAAAACCAACTGGTCAACAGCGGATATATTGAACAGGCAGTGGTGATCGGCTATCAGCGCAAGTTTTGCTCTGCCTTGATTGTTCCGAATTATGACAATGTTAAAAAGAGACTGATGCGTGACGGTTACCGTCCGTCCAAACCCTATGGAGAGGATGAACGTGTACGAAAACTGATCCGGGAAGAAGTGGATAAGACGAAAAAAAAACTTTCTCCCTGGGAGACCGTGAAAAAGTTTGTATTGCTCGAGGCAGCCTTGTCGGTCGAAGAAGGTGAACTGACCCCCACCCACAAGGTTAAGCGTTCGGTCGTAAACGAGAAATTTTCAAAGGAAATTGAGAGTATGTATGACGAGGAGAAAGAGAACAAAGGACCCAACCAGCATGAGTAAGACGAGATACGACATCCAAAAAGTTGTGATTCTGGGATCCGGAGTGATGGGGAGGCAGATTGCCGCCCATTGTGTAAATGCCGGCCTGGATGTCTGGCTGCTGGACCTGAAATCGGATGACCCGGACCGGCCGGATAAGTTGGTGGAGGAGAGTATTGAGAAATTGACCGGGATGAACCCGTCGCCGTTGGCTCTGCCGGAGTACGCCGAAAGGATCCAAAAGGGCAACTTTGAAGACAACCTGAAACTTGCTGGGGAGGCAGACTGGGTCTGCGAGGCCATCGTGGAACGTATGGATATTAAAAAAGAGATGATGTCCAAACTGGAAAAAGTCTGGACTCCGGGGACTCTCATTAGTTCCAATACTTCCGGCCTGCCGATTTCGGAGATCGGTGAAGACTGCAGTGAAGCGTTACAAAACCATTTCCTGGGGACCCACTTTTTTAACCCGCCCCGCTATATGAAGCTCCTGGAAATGATTCCGACTCAGAAAACCGATCCGGCGGTTTTGGACTCTATGAGGCGGTTTTGCGAGAAAATCCTGGGCAAGGGTGTGGTGCTTTGCAAGGACACTCCCAACTTTATCGGAAACCGGATGGGTGTATTTTCAATGGCATCGGTAATGCGATGGTACTTCGACGGATCCCTGTCGGCCGCCGGAATTGACCGGCTGACTGGTACGTTGACAGGCTATTCGAAAGCTGCTACTTTTCGCACGTGTGATATCGTCGGACTCGATGTGTTGAGGCACGTTGCGGAAAATCTCTATCCGGCAATTCCCGATGATGAACGGCGTGAGATTTTTAAACTTCCGGAAGGTTTTCAAAAGATGGTGGACCGGGAATGGCTGGGCAATAAGGCCGGACAGGGGTTTTACAAGAAAGTCAAAACCGGGGAAGGGAAAGAATATCATGCGCTCAATCCTGAAACAATGGATTACGAACCGCAGTCGGTTCCGGATTTTGACTCCGTAAACAAAGCTCAAAAGGAGTTCAAAACCCCTGAAGAGCGGTTGAATTTTTTGGTCAGGCAGGAGGATCTGGCAGGAAGATTCCTCTGGGAAATTCATTGTGATCTGTTGCTCTATGCGGCACACCGGATTCCCGGGATCGCTGACTCTGTCGAAGCAGTGGACCGTGCCATGCAGTGGGG
This sequence comes from Balneolaceae bacterium, assembly GCA_040877875.1. Classification (GTDB taxonomy): domain Bacteria; phylum Bacteroidota; class Rhodothermia; order Balneolales; family Balneolaceae; genus JBBDNC01. The sequence goes on from JBBDNC010000020.1 coordinate 3,780, forward strand.
TTTCAATTGGGAACTGGGTCCTTTTCAACGATGGGATGCGATCGGAGTACAAGAGTCCGTGGAACGGATGGAGGCAGAAGGAAGAGAGGTTCCAGACTCAATCAGGCAAATGATTGATAAAGGGAGAGAGAATTTTTACGAGAACGGGACGGTCTATAATCTCGCGACCGGTGAGGTTGAAAAGCTGACTCCCCCGGCTGCCGGCGCTGTGACGGTATCCCTGTTGAATTCGGAGGGTAAAGAGGTTTGGGGGAATGACGCCGGTGGACTCTACGATATGGATGACGGGGTTGCCTTGTTTGAATTCAGGACTAAAAACAAGACTCTTGGATCGGATCTTGTAAGGAGTTTAAATACGGCTTGTGAGAAAGTCAGTGAGAACTTTGATGCCCTGGTGGTCGGCCATGACCAGGATCATTTCAGCTACGGTGCGGATTTGACTGAAGTCTTGAAAGCGATTCGTGAAGAGGACTTTCAGGCAATCGGCAATTTCCTTAGCCAATTTCAGGAGGCAGCCGTCGGCCTGCGAACTCAGCCGTTTCCGGTTGTCGCAGCGGTTTCCGGCAGGACCTTTGGCGGCGGTGCGGAAATGATGATGCATTGCGACCGGGTCGTGGCTCATCATGAACTATACTGCGGACTCGTTGAACTGGGTGTGGGCCTGATCCCCGCAGGAGGGGGGACGAAGGAGATGTTGCTTCGGGCCATGCAGAATGTTTTAGAGGAGGAGACGGTAGATCCGATTCCTTATTTAAAAGAAGCGTTCAAAACGATTGGCATGGCCAAAGTCTCGGACGGAGCCCCCAAAGCCCGAAAGCTTGGCTTCCTGCGGGAGAGTGACCGGATCGTTATGAATCGTGACTTGCTCCTGGTCCATGCCAAAAAACAGGCGCGGCTATTGGCCGATGAGGGGTATCGTCCGCCACTCCGGCCGAAGATCAAACTATCAGGTAAGACCGGATATGCGGCATTAAAATTAATGATTTATACCCTGAAGGAGTCGAAGTTTATCGGCCCTTATGATGCGGTTCTCGCTGAAAAGGTTGCCCGGGTACTGACAGGCGGAGATCTGAGCGAGCCGGTTGAAGTGCCGGAGTCCTATGTATTGAAGCTGGAGCGTGAGGCCATTCGTGAACTGTATGAGGACAAACGAACACTCAAACGGATGGAGTCAGTCATTAACAGTGTGTCAGTGAACAGTGTGTCATCCGGCATCCGGCAGAAGTGTGTCAGTTATCAGTAAACAGTAATCAGTGGTTCAGGCAAGAGTTGGATAGTTTGCGGGTCGAAGATTGTACAAAACCGAATGGGATCCGCGAACACACCCCGGTCTTTCCGCAAGCGGAAAGCCATCCCCTCTCGAGAGGGGAGGTTTAGAGGCCTGATCGGGTCCATTCCGTCCCCTCTTGAGAGGGGACGGTATAGCCAAGTAGGCGTTAGCCGGCTTGGCTATACCAGGGGTGTGTTCGCTGGCGGAGAAAGCGAGGGGTGTGTTCGCGGAAATTGTATGAAAACCCGGGTAATGACCCCTGTTAAACTGACACACTTCAGGCGGCGGATTACATTTTTGATTTATAAATCATTTTACGAGGTAACTATGAATAACGAAATATACATTGTCTCTGCGACTCGGACTCCCTGTGGGAAAGCAAATAAAGGATCCCTGCGATTTACCCGTCCGGATACACTTGGTGGTGAGGTAATCCGGGATCTCCTGGAACGGACTCCCGGCCTGGAGCCGGATCAGGTGGAGGATGTGATCATGGGATGTGCTTTTCCCGAAGCTTCGCAGGGAATGAATGTTGCACGCCAGTGTGCGGTCCTGGGCGGATTGCCATATTCGGTACCCGGTATGACCCTCAACCGGTTTTGTTCATCCGGGCTTCAGTCGATCGCCGTGGCAGCAGAAAGGATTATGAGTGGAAATGCAGACATCATCCTGGCAGGAGGGGTAGAAAGTATGTCACTCGTTCCGATGGGGGGATATACCTTTCAACCCAATCCGGACTTGGTGGATGATAATCCCGAGATGTACATCAATATGGGCCTGACCGCCGAAGAAGTAGCTGAAAAATATAATGTCAGCCGTGAAGATCAGGATAAATTCGCATTGGAAAGTCATAGGAAAGCGGTGAGGGCATGGGAGGAAAATTACTTCGAAGGGCAGATTACCCCTATTGAGGTTCGGCATAAATTCCTGACCTCCGGCGGGGCAACACAAGAAGAGACATTTACCTTCAGCCGGGATGAGGGTCCCCGGAAAGACACCTCTCTGGAGGCGTTAAGCGGTTTATCTCCTGTCTTCATGAAAGGTGGGAGTGTTACGGCGGGGAATGCCTCACAGATGAACGATGCGGCATCAGCCGTTGTAGTGATGAGCGGCGAAAAAGTCAGAGAGCTTGATTTAACACCCATAGCCAGGTATTGTGGTTTTGCCGTAGCCGGTGTTGCACCGGAGATTATGGGAATCGGGCCGGTGGAGGCTGTTCCGAAAGTTCTGAAACAGACCGGGTTGAAACTTGAGGTGATGGATCTGATTGAATTGAATGAAGCTTTTGCTGCCCAGAGCCTTGCTGTGATTCGCGAGTTGGGAATGGACGAGGAGAAGGTCAATGTTAACGGAGGGGCGATTGCCATGGGTCACCCGCTCGGCTGTACCGGTGCCAAGCTGACCACCCAGATCCTTTATGAGTTACGACGGCGCAAGGGACGTTTCGGGATGGTAACTATGTGTGTGGGTGGAGGGATGGGGGCGGCCGGCATATTTGAGCGAGTGTGATTTCTCAGGGTACTTCCGTACCGTTCCGCCACCCTTTCCTCTTCGCCTTGTGCACAACCAAATTTCTTGGTGCATAATCCGGGTTAAAATTTATCAAGCTGTTTTTGAATCTTATGAACGGTATCGGCTGTCTTTAATGCGTCGAATGGAGTGAAGATCGTTTCATTTTTTAACTGAACGGATTTAAAGAATTGGATGGCGGAGAGTTCCGCTGCTTTTCCGGCGTCAAATTCTTTTTTCTCAATAACAGGGGGGTCGCTGTTATGGGTATGTAATTTCCGGACCGTTTGGTGGAGAACATCCTGGTCCAGCAACAGGCTGTGATCACTTATGATCCTTCGATGCCGATCTTCGATCCCGGATGCCAGGTAAAAGACGGATGCCGAGGCTCCGCTTTCATATTTCAGATAGATCTGGATTCCGGTATCCACATTCTGCAAAGTCAGTGAAACGGGTTCTACCCGATGGGGAGGAAGGGCCATCCATTTGGTAATCAATGCAATCTCATCCATCCAGTGATGGTCGAAATTTTCCAGGTTGTCTGTAAAATTAAGGTGGCTTTTCTCCTTGATAACCTGGATAAAGCGGGGCTTTGAGAGCTGTCGAAACATCCATTGGGTGGAAGGAGAGATGGATGGCCAGTGGGAAAACTGGACCCGGACTTCGGCTTCCTCACTTGTATGGTACACTCGTTCCAACTGTTCCCTGTCGACCGGCAGAGTTGAGACCAGGAAGGTGTGGAGCCCCTTCCGGATACATTCGGTGAGCAGATTCAGATTATCGGGAGATTCATCCAGTAAAATACACGCCTGAACTTCGCCGATATCTTTCAGGAAAGGAGCAATGACCACTTCTTTGACGATATTCAGGGGACGAAGATGATTTTCCCACGCAACAGCACGCCGGGCGTCACCGATAATTCCTACTCGCATGGCAGAAGGATGAGTTGTTGTTAAAGACCGGTTCAGCAATTCTTGTCAAGCAGAAAAAAATATTGCATTCAATCTCAGTCAGGCATAATCAATGCTAATATAAAGTAAATCAATACAGG
>JBBDNC010000021.1:0-7479 GCA_040877875.1 Balneolaceae bacterium
AATGGGGTCTCCTGTCGTACCCCAGGGCTCTCCTGCGGGATAATAGGGAAGTTTCCCCTCGCCATAAGTGATTTCCGGCAACGTGAAATCGGCGTCAAGTGCCCAATTGCCGGCAGACCAGCGGATTCCACGGTCAAGCAGTTTACGAAAGCCATCCTGACTCCATGTACGATCGTTATGGCCCCATGCCGTATAGAAAACACGGCCATTTCCATGAGTCCGGACCCAGGTCCAGGGTTCACGATGGTTCCCTTCAACACGGACCGACAAAACCGTTTTGTCAGGATTGTGTTTCGTGTGTACGTAGGTTTCATCCCAACTTTCAAAATCGGGAACTCCCTGAAACACCGGATGGCCGGATTCTAAACGCCGGGTTCTGAAAGTTCCTGTTCCATGGCTTTTAAAAGCCCCTCCGACGAGATTCACAAAAGCATCCGAATCATTAAAAGAGGCCGAAGCCGAATGAACCGCTACAAATCCTCCCCCCTCATGAATGTAGGTAAGAAGAGCTGTTTCCTGCTCCTGGGAAAGCCCTGTTCGGTTTCCGTACATCATAAATACATCATACTTTTTCAGATTTTGAAGGGTTAAATCTGTTTGACGATCCGTATAGTGAATATGCATACCATGTTCAGCGAAATAAGGCATCACACTATGAATTCGCTGTTCGGGTTGATGATGGCCGTCATCTCCCAGGAACAGGATATTCAGATGTGAGGATTCATCCGTCATGGAAGGTTGCATACTCCCTTCCATATTTCGCTGCATCGACTGTGTTTCCGTTGACGCACAGGAAGAAAACAAAAGAAGGAAGAGTATTAAAAAAGAAGCACTCATAGAAGAAAATAGAGAACGGTTCATTTTATCCATAGCTAAGTTAATCGTGATTTGATTGATCGAAATTGGTTTTGCCATGATCCTGTGACTCTGCGATATCACAGCAGGGACTCGACTCCCCTTAGTGCTTAAAACATTAATTTTAGAATAACTGATAAAATTTCAAGAATATCCTTCAAGCAGGCAGGATAAAGAGACAATGCCTAAGATATCAGAATTTTAAATATGAAAAAGTCTAATATCACTCAATGAATCTCAGAGATTTGTATGGATTTCTCAAATTTACTCTTATATGCAGAAGGAGAAAATCCAACCACTTTTTTAAACTGACGATTAAAATTTGAAACATTGTTAAAACCGCTTTCAAAACAAATTTGTGAAATATTAAAATCTGAATTACGAAGAAGTTTGCATGCTTGCGAAACCCGGACTTCATTTAAAAACTGAACAAATGTTTTCCGGGTACGCTGCTTGAAAAAAAGACAAAATGCCGTCTGACTATAATTTGCCAGTTGTGCCACTTCTTTAAGCTTGATATCCTCCTTATAATGTTTGAAGATATAATTAATCACATCATTCACCTTTTTATTCTCAATATCTGACATTGGATCCGGTGAACTAACCGTCGCCAGGTACCGATAATTTTGAGAAGCAGACAACTCATTCAGAAGGGATAAAATATTTAAAAAACGGGTAAAACCGGACTGGGTTGGTAATTGACACATCTGTTCTCTAAATTGCTTGGAAACTTCTACTGAAAACCGGATTCCCCGTCCGGACCTTTCGATCATGTTTCTAATCGAAGCCATTTCAGATATATTGAAGAAGCCGTCGCCTAACGACGATTCATGGAAAAAAACAGAAACGGATTCAGAAACCAGGTCTTCATTGCCCTGAAAATATTTCGAATCACTTTTGAATAAATGACTTTGGTTCGACCCGATTAAAAACAGATTCCCCGCTTCAAATGGTACAATTGTATCACTTATAAACAAATCTCCAGTCCCCTGGATGATGTAGACAAGCTGTAATTCCGGATGGTAATGCAGCCTGTCATAAAAATGAGGCAATTGATCATGCTGGACTAAAAATCCTTCTTTACCCGTTTTGGGGAGTCTGAAATAAATTGATTTCTCCTGCATATTATCACTCCATTAGTATTTCATGCATTTATTGCATAAAAATATAAGTAAATGATGAAAATAGGAATAAAATCATATCATTTTTGCAAGATTTTCATTGTATAAATCAAAATCGTATAAGAATTCTTTCTTAAACTCCTGTACTTTATAAGAAGGCTTTGAAAAACCAGGGGGTTTGTTCAAGACCAAAACCTGAGTGAATTTGAAACCGTAGCTTATTGGCTATAAGTGAGGATTTCAAATTCACGAAAATGCCGAGATTGGGCAAAACAACGCTCATTTTTTGAACACGCAGTGATTTTGCAAAGCCTTCTATAAATTCATAATCGGAATGCGGTAAATTATTTTAAAAATTTTGGATTTGATATTTAGGTATCATGACGAGTAAGAACCTGAATGTAGTTGGGTAACCGAGTTCAAAATCATGGTTTCACCGAAATCAAATCCTTAAAAGGCCAGACGGGTTACAGCTTGAACCAACACTAATATTTAAATAATTTTTTTATGCAAGTTAACTGGAATGGTGTTTATCCTGCCATCACAACCAAATTTCACGACGACGGTACTCTGGACCTGGAAACATTTAAAAAAAATATTCACGTTCAATTGGAAGCGGGAATTCATGGAATCGTATTGGGCGGAACCCTTGGAGAAGCCAGTACGATCAAGAATGATGAAAAGTTACTGTTGGTTCGAACGACCCGGGAGATGGTTCAAGATCAGATTCCGGTCATTATGAATATTGCTGAGCAAAGTACCGATGAGGCAGTTGATGCTGCAGCATTGGCTCAGGAAAACGGGGTGTCCGGCTTAATGATACTCCCTCCCATGCGATATAAAGCCGATGAAAGAGAAACTCTTGAGTTTTTTAAAACCATTGCTCTCTCCACGGATCTGCCCATTATGATTTATAACAATCCGGTGGATTATGGAATTGAAGTAACACTTGAGATGTTCGATATATTGACAGACTTTGATAATATTCAGTCAGTTAAGGACTCAACCAGGGATATCACAAATGTAACCCGTATCATTAACCGTTTCGGGGATCGTTTCAAGATCCTGTGTGGAGTCGATACACTTGCCCTGGATGCCCTGCTGATGGGAGCAAGTGGCTGGGTGGCTGGCCTGGTTTGTGCCTTTCCCCGTGAAACGGTAGCAATATATGAGTTAACCCTTTCCGGCCGGCACAAAGAAGCACGGGAAATTTTCCGATGGTTTCTGCCTCTCCTGGAGCTGGATCTCAGCCCGAAGCTGGTACAGAATATCAAGCTTGCTGAGGCGGCTACGGGTATCGGTACGGAACATGTACGAAAACCCAGGCTGAAACTGGAGGGAGAGGAAAGACAAAGGATCCAGAATATTATTGATGAAGCTCTCAATACACGACCTCAAATATTGAACATTTTAAAAAATATTAAACAAACTGCATGAAAATAAAAGGAGTCAATTATATCGGGAATTCAACATCCAATCAAAACAAAGATTATCTGCAGGCAGTTAACCCGGAAACCAACACGGCCCTCCCTGAAAAATTCTATATTGCTACCGGTCAGGAGATAGATACCACACTTGAAAAAGCAACGTCTGCATTCGAAAGTTATAAGCAGCAATCCGGCACTGAAAAAGCAGATTTTCTTGATGCCATCGCTGAAGAGATCCTGTCACTCGGCGAAACCCTTCTATTACGGGCAAAAAATGAATCCGGTCTCACCCTTGCGAGACTCGAAGGAGAACGGGGAAGGACCGTTAACCAGATTAAAATCTTTGCCGATATGCTTCGTGAAGGATCCTGGGTAGACGCCAGAATCGACACCAAACCGGTCGATGTGCGAACCATGTATTTTCCCCTGGGCCCTGTTGCGGTTTTTGGAGCAAGTAATTTCCCCCTTGCTTTTTCTACGGCTGGCGGAGACACCGCATCTGCCCTTGCAGCCGGCTGCCCTGTTGTGGTGAAGTCTCATGAATCACACCCGGGCACCAATGAACTGGTTGCAGGAGCCATCATCCGGGCAGCTCAAAAAACGGGGATGCCGGAAGGAGTTTTTAACTCCCTGAACGGCGGACCCGAAGTGGGATCCGCCCTCATTCAACATCCCGCTGTCAAAGCTGTCGGTTTCACAGGATCTTATAAGGCCGGTAAATCCATATATGACGTGGCACAGCAACGAGAGGAACCCATTCCCGTATATGCCGAAATGGGAAGTGTAAATCCGGTATTCCTGTTACCTGACAAACTGGAACAGTCGGCCGGGGAACTCGCCGAGCAATATGTTCAATCCGTTACCCTTGGCAACGGCCAGTTTTGCACCAAACCGGGACTTTTGATTGGAATTGCCGGAGAGTCTCTGGAATCTTTTAAAAAGCAACTTGCACAAAAATTAAAACAGACCGATGCAGATTGCATGTTAAATGCCGGTATTTCTGAAGCCTACAAAGCTGCGAGAAGGAATGTATTCTCACAAAGAGGAGTAGAAACTCTGTTACAACCAGAAGAAAATGAAAACGGAACTTTTGGATCCGCTGCCCTGGCTTTCGCAAAGGCCTCCGAATTCCTCTCGAATAAAAATCTACACAAGGAAGTGTTCGGCCCGTTTACGCTTTTGATCTCCTGTTCCGGCAAAGAGGAGATGAAACAAGTAGCCGCGAAGCTCGAGGGACAACTCACTGTGACTTTTATGGGAACGGAGGATGAACTCCCCGAATATAAACCTCTCGTATCTCTGTGCAGGGAGAAAGCCGGACGTGTAATTTTCAATGGGGTTCCCACAGGTGTACAAGTGGCACCGGCTATGCATCATGGAGGGCCTTTTCCGGCTACCACTGATTCTAAATTCACTTCGGTCGGCACAACCGCCATCCGAAGATTCGTAAGGCCTATCGCATTTCAAGAGAGCCCTGATGAGCTTTTACCTGAAGAACTAAAAAGGGGAAATCCTCTGGGTATTTACAGATGGGTGAATGGCGAACTTGCGAAATGATTTTCAGAACTCTCACTCACGTTATTTAAATCGTGGCGACTAAACGATTTTTCTGCATTGATGCCCATACCTGTGGCAATCCGGTGCGCCTGATTGCCGGTGGCGGGCCTTTATTAAAGGGACAAAATATCGGTGAAAAACGTCTTCATTTTTTACAAGAATATGACTGGATACGTAAAGGCCTGATGTTCGAACCCAGGGGCCATGACCTGATGTCCGGAAGTATTCTCTACCCCCCTTCCAATACGGAAAATGATATTGCGGTTTTGTTTATTGAAACCAGTGGATGTCTTCCCATGTGTGGTCACGGGACGATTGGCACGGTGACCATTATGATCGAAGAGGGGCTTGTTCAACCCCATAGAGAGGGTATTGTCCGCCTTGAAACTCCCGCAGGACTCGTTCAGGCTGAATATCATTGGAAAAACGGCAGAGTGGCCTCCGTCAAGCTGACGAACATTGCCAGCTATCTGGATTCTGAAAATCTGGAGATTGAATGTCCCGATTTGGGAACCCTGACGGTTGACGTTGCATACGGCGGTAATTTTTATGCGATTATAGATCCTCAAGAGAATTTTTCTGGCATCCAGGATTTTAAGGCTGAGCAGTTGGTAAAGTGGAGCCGTGAGATCAGAAAACAATTGAATGAACAGCACGATTTTGTCCATCCCCTGGACAGCTCGATTCGTGGACTCAGTCACGTACTCTGGGGAGGTACGACGATGGATTCGGAATCAACGGCCCGGAATGCTGTATTTTATGGAGAAAAAGCGATCGACCGTTCCCCCTGCGGAACAGGTACTTCCGCAAGGATGGCTCAATGGGCTGCCAGGGGAAAGCTGAAAGCAGGTGATGAATTTGTCCACGAAAGTATTATCGGCAGCCGGTTTATCGGCAGGATTGAAGAAGAAACCACTCTGAATGGAATACAAGCAATTATTCCGAGTATTGAGGGATGGGCCCGTATAACCGGATATAATACGATCACGATTGACGATGATGATCCGTATGCTCACGGGTTCGAGGTCATTTAACGTGAAATGGCAAATCAGAAAAGAAAGAAGTGAATAAAAAGCGTGTAGTGATTATCGGCGCCGGTATTGCCGGTATTTCTGTGGCCTATTTTCTGAATATGGCGGGCCGGGATGTCACAATTCTTGATAAAACATCAGGCTCTGACAACTGTTCTTATGGTAATGCAGGAATGATTGTTCCCAGTCATATCATTCCCCTTGCCTCTCCCGGTATGATTGCCAAAGGGTTGAAGTGGATGCTCAATCCTGAAAGCCCTTTTTATATACGTCCCAGGTTCAGCACTGATCTTTTTCGGTGGGGATGGCTTTTCTATCAAGCTTCGACTAAAACCCATGTAAAAAATTCTGCACCTGTTCTGAAAAAACTGTTGATGACAAGCAGGGAATTACTGATTCAAATCGAAGAGGACGAATCGCTCGAATTCGGGTATGTAAAGAACGGACTTTTCATGTTTTGCAATTCCCAAAAGGGACTGGCGGAAGAATCCCGGGTAGCCGAAATGGCAAACCGGTTAGGGATGGCGGCCGAAGTATTGACTGCTCAAGAGGTTGAAGCAATGGAACCGGCACTAAAAATGGATATTCTCGGTGCAACCTACTATCCACAAGACGCTCACCTGCATCCCGGGTGGCTGATGGATGGTCTAAAAAATGCTTTGTCTGACAAGGGTGTTCGTTTTGAATTCAACACTGAAATCAAGAGATTTCAGGTACAAAACCAGAGAATAATATCTGCAATCGACTCGGACGGGAAAAACTGGGGCGGAACCGAATTCGTAATCAGTTCAGGAGTCTGGTCCTCCACCCTTGCCAATACCATTGGAATTCAATGTCCGATGCAAGCTGGAAAAGGCTATAGTATCTCTCTTGACCAGCCGAACCGTATGAGACAACGACCCCGCCATTGCGGTATTTTTGCCGAGGAAAAAGTTACGATGACTCCCATGGAAAATTCCCTTCGTTTTGGTGGAACTATGGAGATTACCGGTAATGACAACCGTCTGAATCCTAAAAAGATAAAAGGGTTAAAGAAATCGGTTTGTCGCTACATGCCGGAGTTTAAACCGGAGGATCTGGAAGGATATGATATATGGAGGGGGCTTCGTCCATGTTCGCCGGACGGCATGCCGTATGCCGGTTCTTTTAAGGACTTTGAAAACCTTTATACCTCCACCGGACACGCCATGATGGGAATGAGTCTGGCTCCTTCGTGTGGCAAACTCGTTGCAGATCTGATTACGCAGGGTGGGTCCGATCTGCAACACCCACTGATAGACCCAAACCGCTATCAAAGGTGAGTCTTCCACCGCTTGTAGAAGCGATGGATCTGATTTACGAATATGCCCGAGACGTTTCAGCCATCCTCTGAACACACCCCTCGCTTGTTCGGGACCCCCTGCCGGTGGCTCCGAACTGCGCATTCCCCTCTTGAGAGGCTGTGAAAAAATTCGGTTTCTACAGTAAATTTCATTTTGGGTGATTATT
>JBBDNC010000022.1:0-3732 GCA_040877875.1 Balneolaceae bacterium
CGATCAACCTCTCCTATTTCGATGTACGGGATCTTGGCGGCAATGCCCAGCCTCACAATTCCTATCTGAATATTTTAACCCGATTCGGGGTCGTGATCTTTCCGCTTTTTCTCTATGCCGTGTGGAAACCGTTTGAGCGGTTCCTGGTGCTGCTCCGCCAGAGGAAATCGCGGAATATCAATTTCAATGGCCTCCTCCTTATCGCTGGCCTGCTTGTCCTTATGTATGTGTTTGCCTTTTTTAATGTGGTGCTGGAATCCCCGCACCACTCTTTTCCGTTTTGGCTGGCCGTCGGGTTGATCCTGAACTACGGACGCAAGAGAAACAGCATGCCGGAGAAGATACGGCTGAGCAAAGCAGAGGAGCCGACATGAAGATCCTACAGGTTCATAATCTATATCGGGAGGCCGGTGGCGAGGATGTGGTGGCCAGGCTGGAAGCGGAGCTGTTGAGCGGCGAACACGAGGTGGACCGGTGGCTGCTGGATAACACGGAGGAATTGCAGAGTTTGATTGCAAGAGTAAAATTATTGTTTACGACTCACTATTCCGGTCGAACCCGGAGGAAAGCGGCGGACAGACTCAGATCGGGGAACTATGGCCTGATGCACGTTCATAATTTTTTTCCGCTTTTTACCCCTTCTGTTTTTGATGCGGCCAGGGAACTCGGAATTCCCTCTGTCCTTACGCTGCACAACTACAGGCTGATCCATCCGAACGGAATGTTGTTTCACGACGGGGAGATTGATGAGCGGAGTGTGAAGGGAAGTGCGTGGTCATGTGTGAGAGATGGAGTTTATCGTGATTCGGTTTTTCAGACGGCTGTTGTTGCACACATGATTGAGTACCATCGCAGGCGGGGGACATGGGAGCGGGTACCGGATCTCTTTATCGCCTTGTCGAATTTTGCCAAAAAGAAATTAAGTGAAGGTGGAATTCCGGCCGAGCGAATTGTCGTTAAACCTAATTTTGTGAAGGATCCCGGTGAAGCATATTTCCACGAGAATCCTATGAGCCGTTCCAATGACTCCCCCCGGTTTCTGTATGTGGGTCGCATCAGCAGTGAAAAAGGAATCGAGGACCTGGTCGATACCTGGATGGATCGTGATATCGGATATGAATTGCGTATTGCAGGAGTGGGGCCGGAAAAAGATCGGCTCCAAAAACGTACATCGGATAATAATCGGATCCAGTGGCTGGGATATTTGAAACGTAAGGAGATATTGAAAGAGATGTCTGCCGCGACAGCCCTGATTTTCCCCTCGCGATGGTATGAAGGGTATCCTATGACTTTGATTGAGGCCCTGTCAACCGGCTGTCCGGTACTTACGACGAACATCGGCAGTCAGGCGGAGATCATAGAGCATGAAAAAACCGGTTTGCACGTATTGCCGGGGGATCCGGAGAGCATGACTGAAGCTGTACATCGCCTGTCGAAGCAACCGGACTTTACCGGACACCTGTCTGCGAATGCCAGGCAGGCGTATCTTGACCGGAATACACCTGAAGCTAACTACAGGCAGCTTGTGGAGATCTATCAACAGGCAAGGTCCCTGGTGAAAAGTTCTTCATCCGTTGTCAATAACAGGGAGGGTAATAGGAGTTCGGCCCCGGACACTACGGAGGTTCTGGGAATTCCCCTCTTCAACAAGTCGATCCGGTTGGCCGCGGAACAGATCATTGAAGAGTGTTCAGGGGAGAAAAACAATCATTGCATCAGTGCTACCGGTGCACATGGAATCGTCTATGCTTTTAAAAACCCCTTGTTTAAAAATCTTTTACAGTCGTTTTATATGAACCTGCCTGATGGTATGCCGGCCGTTTGGGTAGGCCGGGCGAAAGGAGCCAGGGAGATGGAGCGCTGTTATGGGCCGGATTTCTTTGCCCGTATGATGTCTGAGACGGCAGGACATCCTCTGAAACATTTTTTTTGTGGCGGGAGGGAAGGGGTGCCGGAAAAATTGAAGGACGTCTGTGAAACCGTCTTTGGTAACCGGAATATCTGTGGAACTTACTCTCCGCCGTTCAGGGAGATCGGCGGGTATGATTATGAGGAAATTGCCCGCCAAATCAATGAAGCAGGTGCTCATATCGTTTGGATCGGTATCAGTACCCCGAAGCAGGAACAGTTTGCAGCACGGCTGGCCGAACATACCGATGTGCATTTTTTGATCACTGTTGGGGCGGCTTTTGATTTCCATATTGGAAACATCAGGCAGGCCCCTAAATGGATGCAACAGTCGGGACTGGAATGGTTTTTCAGATTATGCATGGAACCGAGAAGATTAATGCGAAGGTATATTGAGATCGTACCCTTATTTATCTATTATGCTCTATTGGATTTGATACGGTTTAACTTAAAAAAATGAATGCGACATGAGTTCAAAAAAAGCCCTCGTATGTGGAGCCGGCGGATTTATCGGCGGACACCTGGTCAATAGGTTAAAAGAGGAGGGGTACCGGGTAAACGGGATTGACTTGAAGGAAAATGAATTTGGAAATAACAATGCCGATGATTTTGTGATCGGGGATCTTCGGGATCCGAAAGTTGTGAAATCGGTCGTAACCGATGATCTGGATGAAATTTATCAGTTAGCTGCAGATATGGGAGGGGCCGGTTTTATCTTTACCGGCGAAAATGACGCCGATATCATGCATAACAGCGCTCTGTGTAACCTGAATGTTTTGCACGAAGCCAGATTGAAAGAGATTCCCAGGATCTTTTATTCATCGTCAGCTTGCATTTATCCGGAATACAACCAAATGGACCCGGACAATCCGAAATGCTCCGAGGAAAGTGCGTATCCGGCTGATCCGGATAGTGAATACGGATGGGAAAAGTTGTTTAGTGAGAGGCTTTACCTGAGTTACCAGAGAAATCACGGTATAGAAGTTAAAATTGCAAGGTTTCACAATATCTTCGGTCCGCAGGGTACGTGGGATGGCGGCCGTGAAAAAGCCCCTGCTGCAATTTGCAGAAAAGTTGCCCTGGCGGATGATGGAGGGGAAGTCGAAGTGTGGGGGGACGGTACACAAACCCGTTCATTTTTAATCATTGATGAATGTATTGAAGGGGTTCGTCGTTTGATGGAATCCGACTTTTCAGGCCCTGTGAATATCGGCTCGGCCGAGATGATCTCCATCCAGGATTTTACAAAGCTGGTGATCGATATTTCAGGGAAAGAATTGTCGATTGCAAATATCGAAGGGCCCACCGGTGTAGCCGGGCGGAATTCGGACAATGCCCTGATAAAAGAAAAACTCGGATGGGCTCCCTCGATTCCCTTGCGGAAAGGCGTGGAAAAGACCTACAACTGGATCGAGGAACAACTTCAGATAGCTCAGAATGCGTAGATGGCAGGGAGCAAAATATTAGCAGAACTCGAACGCCATACCCTCAGCCCTCTTCGCCTTTTCCTATAAAAAATTGTAAATAAGTCAAAAAGGGGCTAACTTTCCAGCTTTTACATAACGGCGCCCCATTATTTCCCATGAATGTACAAGTAGAACAACAACTGACGGTTAGAGAACGGCTGATTCAAGAGGCTAAAAAAGAGGAGAAGACGAATGGTTTTATCAAACCGAATTATCTTTCTTCCGCTTTTCAAAAGCTTCATATCAGAGAATACCGGGGCAAACGGCTGTTTGACCTGATGTTCGGTTTTTTTGCCCTGATCGTATTTTTGATCGCAACTCCTTTTATTGCATTGGGGATTAAACTTTCCTCGCCGGG
>JBBDNC010000022.1:3832-7434 GCA_040877875.1 Balneolaceae bacterium
CCGTATCCGGTGGATGAATGTGCCTACTGGAACTCCATGTTTGAAGATTTTTACTACAGATATGCTGTAAAACCCGGCATCACCGGTTATGCACAGGTCAAAGGATACAGGGGTGGAACTCTTGATGAAGAGCATATGCGCAAGCGGACCGACTATGATTTGATCTATGTTCAAAAAAATACATTCTTCTTCGATACAAAAACCGTCCTGCTGACGGTCACGCAAATGGTGAATCTTGAGACGAATGGACATTAGTGTCAGGTATTTTCGGGGGGATTGAGATTTTCTTGAAAATTGTTTGTCAGCCGGCGGTTTGAATTCGGGTCCCGCACGTGTTTGATCTTCGGGCTGTCGAGTCAGGGTGAATATTCATATTTAACAACTTATGCACTCTCTCACATCTCTGCCGTCTGTCATATCCCTCTTTACGAACCAACCTTCGCGGCTCAATACGATCCTTCGGCTGGTACCTGCTTTATTGTTAGGTACTTTGTTCCTGTCGATGGTCTACTTTTCAGATACCGGTTCCCGAACAGTTGTGATGCGGTATTTTCTGTTTGGCTATACCGGCCTGGTCGCATTTATCTTACCCTATATCAGTTTTCCGGAACAACAGCATACCCTGGTCCGTATTCTGAATTTATCTTCCCGCAAAATATTCCGGCTTTACATCATTCGTCACCGGATGATTTGGGGAGTTCCGGCTTTCCTGATCCTGGTTATTGCTTTTGGAGGGCATACTGTAGAGCTGTTCAATGAATTTGCCGATCGTTTCCTCCTGTTCCTTTACGGATTACTTTTTTTGTCGGGTATCTATACTTATGCTGCCTCGATCTATCTTAAAGTGGGGCCGGATTCACAGAAATGGAATGAGGGAAATAAAGGAATGAAGACCCGGCAACGGTTTGCAGAATACGGTAAGTATCCGCTTGATCCCGGATCGGTTCCAAGTATGATTGCTTCTGTTAAAATCACTGTGATCGGGATGATGGCCGTGGTATTGGGGGCAACGATGTATGGATGGGCGGGATTTGCCGGAGAGTTGTCGGTGGCTTTCTTTATTTTCCTTTTCGGCGGCTATTCAATTCTGAAACCGGCAGAGCAAACAGACCGCTATTTTTACCATACCCATTCTTTTTTCAGTGAATTTTTCGGAACCGGGCCGGGCCATTCGAGCGAAAGGGAGCCATTACAAGTCCGTCAACTCTGGTGGGTTCCTTTACGCTGGAAGACTCATAGCTGGGCTCTCATGCTTGAACTGGACCGGCGAATTCCCGCAGGCCGTATCCTCGCATTGGGACATCTGTTTGTCTGGGTCTTGGCCTATCAGCGACCGGATGAGAGGGTCCTGCTGATGATCTGGGCACTGTTTGCCGTATTCCACCACAGCCTTTTAATCTTTACGTCAGATGAATCCCTTGCCCCCCGCTGGTGGCTCCGGTATCTGGACCGATCCATTCACTGGAGTTTATCCCGCTTTTGGGTTCAGGTGAGGTGGATTCTGCCCCTGGCCTTGAGTATGGCAGTGATGAAGGGAGTATTCGGGGTTTTTGCCTGGATGCACGTGGGATGGGTCCTGATACTCTATCTGACGGCAGGAATACTCGCAGCCATGCTGACAACTTTTAACCAGGAACGACGATGGAATGCCTGATATGAATCGACAAATACTGAATGTGGACAAGGTCACCAAGCAGTATAAAGCCGGTCAGCCGGTATTTAAGGATATCTCCATGACCTTTGAACCGGGAGATGCCGTCGGACTCATCGGTCCGAACGGGTCAGGCAAAACTACATTTTTAAAACTGGTTTCGGTGAATACATTTCCAACCGTCGGCAAAGTGAACTATGGAGATATGAATATCCATCGGAACCCACATGAGTATCTGAAAAATGTGGGCCTGGTGCATGACGAAGAATCACTTCCGCAATATCTTTCAGCCATGGAACTGATGGAATGGGTCCTGCGGGCACGCAGTAAGTGGAAAGATCATTCCGGACAACGGATCTCCGATCTCTTTGACCGGCTCGAATTGGGGGAAGCCCGATATGATCAGGTGGGAACCTATTCAACCGGGATGAAGAAAAAAGTCCAAATTGCAGCAGCCTTGATTACAGAACCTTCTGTATTGATCCTGGATGAACCATTACGAGGACTGGATCAGTCATCAAAGGAAACATCGATTGAATTGTTTTCAGAAAGAATTCAGCAAGGAGTTATTTTTTTGATGGCCAGTCATGACAGAGAGGACATTCAATCGTTATTCAGCAGGGTACTTGAGTTCCCATTGGAATCCGGAAGTTTAAGGGAGGAAGCGGAGCACTAAATGTCCTCATCCGGTACCGTATTAGCAATCAGTGAGAAGTGATTTAATTTTGATTTGAAAAACCTCTTCTAACTTGTAATCTTCAAGGGTTTTATCCATTCAATAAAATATGAGATCCTATTGATTGGAGAGATAAATTGGAAACAAATCTGATACAGGCTGATGACCGAAATAAAATTACCAGACGTAGAACTGAATATCTATACTCCCAAAGACCCGGTTGAGGCAGAAGTGGTTGAAAACTATATCGTTACAAATGAGTCCAGCCCGAATTTTGTCCGGCATATGACGTTTGATATTTCGGGAACCGAGCTTGAAAATCGTTTGAGGGTGGGCCAGTCGATCGGTGTACTTCCGCCAGGGGTAGACGAGAACGGGCGTGCTCACAAATTACGGCTTTATTCAATCTCTTCGCCTACCTCCGGCGAGGGAGGCAAGGCTAACCTGGTATCCACTACGGTTAAACGCACGATTGAAGAATTTGACAAGAAACTTTACCTGGGGGTGGCTTCCAATTATCTGGCGGATCTGCAGCCGGGCGACAAGCTGAAACTGACCGGCCCGAGCGGCCGAAGATTTTTACTGCCGGAGAATGCGCGTGATTTCAACTATGTGTTTTTTGCGACGGGGACGGGAATCGCACCTTTTCGGGGAATGATTACGGAGCTGTTTGAAGAGGATTTCGACAAGGAATGTGTGCTGGTATTCGGCTGTCCGTACCGTACCGATCTACTCTACGCCGATTTATTCATGCAGATGGCAGAAGAGAATGAAAACTTCCACTACCTTACCCGGATCTCGCGGGAAGACCGAAGGGAAGACGGGTCAAAGAAATACGTTCAAACGGCATTGGTTGATGATGCCGGGTTGCTGAAGCCCATTTTGCATCAAGACAATACCCTGCTCTATATCTGCGGGATGAAAGGGATGGAAACCGGCATCTACAAGGCATTGCTGAAGCATGAATTGTATTCTTATCTTGAAATCCGCAAGAAACTTCCGGACGATTGGGACTCTCTGGATGAGAAAGAATTCAAAAGAAAGATTAAACCCTCCGGACGGACCTTTGAAGAGGTCTATTAATGGCAGGATACAGTGAGTGTGTCAGTGAACAAAGGGAGTGAAGGGTGCTGTAGCTTTACCCCGTTTGGCTGGGAGGTTTTAAAGGCAGTGATAAAATATTTGTTATTGAACGTACTTTGAGGCCACGGCTAAAATGACCGGAGATGATATTGAATTTGTCATTCATTTAAACGCTCCGTGTTACGTTCTCTG
>JBBDNC010000023.1:0-10919 GCA_040877875.1 Balneolaceae bacterium
ATCATATTGGAAATCAAGAAGAATTAGCCAACCCCACCCAATGCTGCCAGATCATGACCATCGCCAGGGTGTCCAGCTCGCAGTATTCGAGCAGGGATTTCAGAATGGCTTCCCTTTCTATTTTGTCGATGTCATCAAACTGGATCCTGCTCCAGGCCATCATCGCAGTACCTCCTTCGGCAATACGCCCATCTTCCAGCTCCACACGATCGCCAGTTTCATAATCCGGCAGTCCGTATCCCACCGGATCCAGTAACTTATATGGGCTAATCGCCAGGCCGGTTTTTCTATCTTCACTATACAGGACCTTCTCTTTTAGTGAAAGGCCACTATACGGCTTGCTATAAATCTCTTTCAACACCTGGCTCTCATTCAGTACGGCCGGTAACACGGCCTTAATACTGTTGGAGCCGGCCATGTACGGCGAGTAGTAGTAATCCCTCACCAGCCGATACTGGTCCACCATCTCCCGTTCGCCGCCTTTGGTAAGGGTTTTTGTCCATTCGATCAGTTCGTCTGCATCGTCCGGCCCCGCTTTCCGAAGCTGCTCGGCGATTTTATTCAGTACCGTGTTTTCAAAATCGTGATACCGGAAAACGGTTCCTTCATCCTGTTTCAGGCACGCTTTCAGTTGGCGGGCGAATTCAAAGCAAGGAAACACTCCGGGACGCTTTTCGATCCACTCCCGCCTGTGCTCCACGCGTCCGTCTTCATAAGCCGTATGGCAGGAGAACTGAAACGGGATATACTCATACGGCCGAAGCCCCTTGTGAAAGGGAATGGCCGGAAGCACCGCCTCGAAGTCGATAAAGTGCAACGGCCATTTCCACTCGGCCATCTCCTCAAAAAGTCCCGGCATGATGATCTCTTTTGGCTCGTGACGGCCGGTCTGGGTCATTATCTGAACGGTCTGCCGCTGCTTTCGGTCCCAGCAGGTTCCTTCATACACCCGTTCCGGACTGCACGGCAGCATACCGGGAATCAGCTCCTCCATATGGCAGACGCCCTGGTCCAGTATCTTCTGCGTACCCCGCTCGTCCCAGATGTCGAAGATGTGCGGCTTGTCAAAATCTTTGTCACTCCAGCCGAGTGCCTCCCGCCAGCATTCCTCGAAGCCGCTCTTCTCACCTTGGCCCAGTTCCTTTCGACTTACACGAAACTCACATTTTTTGCACTTGGCCCCGATCGTGGCCGGGTACTTGCGATTCTCCAACATGTGCCGCGAGAGGGTTTCAACCCAGGGGCCGAACCCTTCCGCTTCGGCTTCGCTTTGCGGCTCGCGCCCGGTGCCGCTCAGGATCTGTTCCACCCACTCTCCGACATGCACGCTGCGCAGGATCTGTTCGCCCAGGTCCCCTGCACACACTCCCTCCTTGATCTTTACACCATACCTTCCGCGATCATCTTCCACTACCCGGAACATCTGGTGAAGACCGTCCACTGACGCCTGACGGCTTTTGTCAATCAGCATCAGATACGGTTCGATCCGCCGGCCGGGGAAAGCCTCCCTCAACACCCGGCTTTGAAATGCAACATCAAAAAGATACTTCTGCCAGCCGGACTTGATAAAACCGGAGCGGGAGGAGACAAATGACTCGTCTGGATCCCACGATTTGGACTTAACCTCGATCAGATTCAGCCGGTTACCCCTCTTCTCCAGTACATCCACCCTCACCAGGCAGTTGCTGTAACGGACGGCTGCCTCGTAGATCGTCACATTCTCCCGCTCGAGCAGCTCACTTGTCTGACGAAGTGCCTCTTCCGAGTCAAGCGTATCGATGTCCACTCCACCCGGATGGTAAAGCTTGGCTAATTCACCGACCTGAATCCCACCTTTGGCAAGTGCCTGTAAAAACTCATCATCCTCAAGTGCACTCTTGTAGCCCGCATTCATTACATAGAAGAGCTTTGTAGGACAATCCAGACAGCTGACGAACTTTGATTTTGTAAGATAGATGGACATAACATTATCTATGTGTATTGCACTAACATAGAAGCCGACTTTAAAATAGTCACTACGTTATTTTCCACAAGTTTTTTTAAAGATCTCAAAATCAATATAATTACAAAGTGTGACTACATCATGTCACCCCGCAGACTCGCTGGCACTGATATAATTGTGCTTGAGCTGATCAGCTATCAAATAAAGACCAGGAGATGTCACTATGGGTTGTCAGGTTTCCGTAGTTATATAGTAATTGGTAAAACAAGGGGAAAACCATTTTTTGGTATTACCCTCATTCCAAACCTGAACAAAGACCCCTTACAACCTGTTAGAAATGGAGTTTTCAAGAGTTGTAAGTGGCTATTTTGAGAAAAGAATAATAGTGGAGCTGCCGGGAGTCGAACCGCAGGGCACTGCCCTGCAATCCAAACCGTGGAAGTCTCGTGGGCCAATGCCCCGGTCGTGATAGAAGCGGTTAAAGGCACGGGCGAGGCTGGTTCGTAAATAAAAGTGGAGCTGCCGGGAGTCGAACCCGGGTCCGGGAAGGTATATCGTTCAAGTATCTACATGTTTAGTTACCGTTTTGGTTTTAATCTGAAGCTTTGCCCGATAACTTGGCGACTTCAGACGATTCTGCTAAAGTTTTACAGCAAATGCGGCAGAAACACATCGCTGCTATTCTGTCTTAGTCGGCGCTCCAACTCAGGGTCGACAGACAAACACCTGAGGGAACGGACAGCTGCTTACGCAGCTAGTCGGTAAGAATAGTTGTTGTCAACTACTTTTTAACCATGATGGATGATTTACGAGATCCATCGGACAAACTCGACATGCAACCTGCGATGCTACTCAACCCGTCGAATCCTTTACAGCCCCAATAAGTCAAAGAACCATTATAATAACGTAAAGATAAGGCTTTATATTACAGTAATAAACAGGAATTAACAGGGTTAATAATCCACCTGAAATAGCTGAAAAAAACCTGACAAGCCAAGTGTCATGTCAAACATGCTCTAACGGGGCTCCGCCGGCTGGCTTCTTTAAAAAAACAGGTACGTAGCCTTGGCTATTTACCGGTTTTTTGCATTGCCAGACGGTAAAATCTCTTCGATAACTCCCATATCGCATGGTTGACGCAGCATTAGCAACTACCCGTCTTGTCCTCTTTTGTCGACCCTCTATCGGATGTGTACAATATCCTTATTTCAGAACTTTTTTTCTCACAACGCAGCTCAAAAAAATGATTTTTCGGAAACGATATAACATTAATTATGATTCTTAGTGTAATAAATTGAATGAGGGCTTTGCAAAATCACTGTGTGGGAATCGCTGTCGCTCAAAGCACTACGCATTCAAAAAATGAGCGTTGTTTTGCCCAATCTCAGCATTTTCGCGAATTCGAAATCCTCATTTATGCCTAATAAACTGCGGTTCCGATCCGCCGGCCGGTGGACAGGCTTTGATATTGAACAAAACCCCTGGTTTTTTAAAGCCCTCTGAATCTTTTTTTAAACAGCCCCCTATTCATCCAATCTATTTATACTTTAACTTATTGTGTTAAATAAACGGCTTTTTTCTTCATCAAACTTCCCATTTCTATTTATTCTGTTCTTGCTGTCGCTCCTGACACTTTGCGCCGGTACTCTCTATGCACAATCCTCAGCCTCCATCAACGGGTATATCAGTGACCGGGAATCCGGTGAGACCCTGATCTCGGCTAACATCGCTATTGTGGAACTAAACCGGGGTACTTCATCCAATACCTCGGGGTATTATTCCATCACCAACCTGCAACCGGGCACCTATACCCTGGCCGCTTCCTATATCGGTTATCACCGTTTTGAACAGGTAATAGAACTCGAAGCGGGCGAAACCATACGCCTGGATATCGAAATGGTCCCCGCAGAAATCGAACTCGAAGAAATCGTCGTAGTGTCAGAGGAGGAACTCGAATCACAGAGAAATATCGGAGTCTCCAATATCCAGACCCAATTGATTCAGGACCTCCCCTCCGTCCTCGAGCCGGATGTTTTCCGGTCGGTACAATTGCTGCCCGGGGTGAAGGCGGCTTCCGACTTCTCAAGCGGACTGTATATTCGCGGGGGAAGCCCGGATCAAACCCTGATCCTCCTGGATGAAACCACCGTTTACAACCCTTCCCACTTTTTTGGATTCTATTCTACCTTCAATCCGGACGCCCTGAAGGATGTCCGGCTCTATAAGGGGGGATATCCCGCCAAGTACGGCGGGCGACTGGGATCGGTACTGACGATCTATAACAAGGACGGGAATCGGAATGAATTTCGGGGGACGGCAAGCCTGGGTATGCTGGCTTCAAGATTTATGGCCGAAGGCCCCTATGAACACGGGTCCTGGATGCTGGCTCTACGCCGGTCTACCCTGGAACCGGTCCTCGCAGTAATTCGCGCCCAGCAGGATAACGTGCCTGAAACCTTCTACTTCACGGATATTAACGGCAAAATTAACCTGGACGCATCTGACAACGACCGATTTTCACTTGCATTTTATGCCGGCCAGGATAAGGTGAGAATTTCGACTAACCGGGATGCGGATATCGGCCTCGATTATGGAAATCAGACAATGAGCTTTAACTGGCGTCATATTTTTTCGGACAAACTCTTTGGTACAGCCACGGCCACCGGATCCAGGTACTTTAACAAACCTCAATTTAAGATTGGAGGAACCCCGTTCGAACGGAATAACGATATTAATGACCTGTCGGTGAAAACCGATCTGGAATATCTGCCGAATGAAAAGAACACCCTCTCTGCCGGTTTCTGGAGCGGCCTGATGACCTTGCGGTTTCGTGACAGTTTTGACAACCGGGAATCATTTAATTCCAGGATTCAAACCGGCTATTCCTCCCTGTACCTGCAAAACCGTTGGCGCCCGAATGACCGCTGGATCGTCACCGCCGGTCTGCGTGGGAATTATTTTTCAGCAGGTTCTTATTTCCGGCTGGAGCCCCGGTTTTCGCTTGAATTCCGGCCTGTACCGGATGTACGCCTGCAGGCAGCCTACGGACGATATTACCAGTTTTTAACTCTCATCACCAATGAGGCTTTTTCAGGATTTGACTTGTGGCTGACCACTGCAGACGGAGTTTCTCCATCCTATGGAGACCAGTTTATCCTGGGCGCCAAGACCGTACCGTTTGAAAATTACGGACTGGACATCGAAGTGTACTATCGGACCATGAGGGATCTGTTCGAACTGAGCCCTTTTGTTAATGATCCTTCAGGCCTGGATTACCCCGAATTATTCAGGGTCGGAAATGGATACGCCTATGGATTTGAATTTTTCTTCGAACGGCAAACGGGGCGGCTCACCGGCTATCTTGGATATACTTTCTCGATTACCCGGAGAAAGTTTCCGGGGTTTAACCAGGATATTCTCGACTATTCCGGGGAAGCAAGATTCTATCCGCCCAAATACGACCGGCAACATGATATCAACCT
Organism: Balneolaceae bacterium; assembly: GCA_040877875.1. GTDB lineage: Bacteria > Bacteroidota > Rhodothermia > Balneolales > Balneolaceae > JBBDNC01. The sequence continues at coordinate 5,425 of JBBDNC010000023.1, forward strand.
GGTTCTTCAATTCGATCTGTCTGAACGATGGAGCCTCACATCCGTATTTAACTACGCTACCGGCCAGGCCTACACACAGCCTTCCGGACGAACACAAATTAGCTCTATCCCCTGGGACAATCGCATCCGGGATACGTTTATTGTAGAACGGCTTAATGCAGCCAGGCTTCCCGCGTATCACCGCCTGGATCTCGGGATCTCAAGATCCGGCAGTTTCCTGAACCTCGCCGACGCCGAATGGCAGTTTCAAATCATCAATGCGTATTCCCGGAGGAATACCTGGTTTTACCAGTATGACTTTAATGAAAACCCGGTAGTAAGGAACGAAGTCAGTCTGCTGCCCATCATTCCCTCACTTTCTTATACTGTTAATTTTTAACTCAATGGATAACTTTTATAAATCTTGTTTTTCGAGTCAATTACCCATGAACTCATGGGGGCCGGCCCTGTTTTTATCCGGAATCCTCCTTCTTGCCTCCGCATGTGATCCGATCAACGGCCCGGAGGATTACCGTGAAATGATCGTCATCGAAGCCTACCTGGCCGCCGGACAAACCTTGCCCAACATACGGATCTCAACTACGCTTCCGGCCGATGAAGAGTATGATTTTCAAAAAGCTGCCGTAGATGAGGCATCCGTCCGGGTGTTCCTGGCCGGAGAGGAGAATGGCGAAGCTGATGAAGTTTTCCCCTACGGACGGCTGGATGCCGGCTTTTATATTAGCCGCAATGAATCGCACAAGGTGATTCCAAACCGAACCTACGGGCTTGAAGTTGAGATCTCGGGCTACCCGAAAATCGAAGCCGCAACTGTGATCCCCGACACATTTCATATAACAGAGGCTGAACCGGAAAGACTGGTTTATCAGTCTGAGGAGCAGCTCGAGGTCACCCTCTCTCCCAACAACAATCCCGGCCGTCAAAATATTTACGTCTTTACAACGATTGCAGAGGCTACTGAAATGGAAAATCTCACCCCCTTTTACAGGGGGCTGGTCGAAAATGAAGACAGGGAGTTTGAATCCCTGTTCAAGAATTCTTCCAACCTGATCAATGCCGAGAGTTTTGATATGAACGAGGACGGATCGATCCATCTTCTCTTTCCCTGGCTGGGGGTCGCATTTTTTGGCCCGAACAAGATCGTGGCCAATTCACTCGACCCGAATATATCCGATTTCCTGCGCTCCCAAAATGTCCAGCTCAGCGGCTCCACCCTCTCTCCCGGCGAAATTCCCAATGCGATCTATCATATTGAGGGGGCAATCGGCGTATTTGGAAGTGTATCCTCTGACACTCTCAATGTTTATATTGAACAACCGTGACCTTTTGACGAGTTAGCAACAGATACGAGATATGGAACACTCAATAGATTTTAAATTCAATAACAGGTCTGTCTGTCTGACCATTTTCGATTCCGGACAACTTGTGCTAATGATTCATTCATAATCACCCGATGCTGCATTCATTTATTGATTCATGAAAAGGACCCTTCGGACTTCTTGTTTGCTTTTACTTTTGCTATTTCTGCTGCCCGTTGCAGCGGAACAACTTCTCATGGCACAAAATGACGGGGAATTCAGGATTGCCAGGATTCAATACCGGGGGGGCGGCGATTGGTATAATGACCCCTCTGCCCTCACCAACTTGATCCGGTTTGCCAGAGAACATCTTCCTGTTCCCATCTCTGAAGAATATGACGACATCCAGATCGGCAGCCGTGACCTGCACGAATATCCGTTTGCCACTCTGACCGGCCACGGGTCGATGGTGGTCAATGAAGCAGAAGTATCCAATATCCGTTCCTGGCTTGACAACGGAGGCTTTCTTTATATCGATGATGATTACGGGCTGGATGAATATGCCAGGGAACTAATCGGCCGCATTTATCCGGAGGATGATTTGATTGAACTGCCGTTTGATCATCCGTTCTATAACCAGGTATTTCCCATGCCTGAAGGCCTGCCGAAAATCCATGAGCATGATGGCCTCCCCCCGCAGGGATTTGCCGTATTCAGGGAGGGGCGGATGGTGATATTCTATTCGTACGAAACCAACCTGATGGACGGCTGGGCATACGACGTACATGACAACCCGGAACACATCACGGAAGAAGCCTTGCAAATGGGTGTCAATCTTCTTGTCTATGCCCTGACCTCAGCCCGGTAAGTCATCAAAATTCCCCTTCAACATCATCTGTTATTCAAATGAACCGAAAGCTTTCGGTAAAATAAAAAAGAATTGACGGGTATAGCGTATGAGACTTTTACCTGAACGATTTTTTCGAGATATTTAGGCCTGATAACCTCAACCAATAATCCACTGTCTGATGATTGTTCCCATAGCAAGTGATCATGCCGGCTATAAGGCTAAGGAGATCACCATAAAACTGCTTGAAGAAATGGGATATATGCCGGTTGATTTTGGCACCCATTCTTCCGAATCAGTGGATTATCCCGATTTTGCAATCCAGGTGGCAAAAAGGATCAATGACGGCGAACACCCGTTCGGTATTCTGATATGTGGCAGCGGACAGGGAATGTGCATGACGGCTAATAAATTCCCGAATGTGCGGGGAGCACTCGTTTACGATGAGGATATCGCCTCTCTCACACGCAGTCATAATAATGCCAATATTCTCTGTTTGCCCGGGCGCATTCTGAAGGAAGGGGAAATCAAGAAAATTCTAAAATCCTGGTTTGACACACCCTTTGAGGGCGGTCGACACGAACGACGAGTTAACAAAATTTCCAAACTAACTGAAAAATAAATCATTAGTGCATGAAATCGCTCAAAGAGCAAGATCCGGAAATCTATTCCAGTATTGAAAAAGAGACTCACCGGCAGAATTATAACTTTGAATTAATCGCTTCAGAAAACTTTGCATCCCGGGCCGTGATTGAAGCGATGGGAACCCCGCTTACAAACAAATATGCTGAAGGATACCCCGGTAAACGATACTACGGGGGTTGTGAATATGTCGATATTGCCGAAGAGCTTGCCAGGGATCGGGCTAAAAAACTGTTCGGAGCAGACTGGGTGAATGTTCAACCCCATTCCGGGGCCTCCGCCAATGCAGCCGTTTATCTCGCATTTATGAATCCGGGAGAAACCCTCCTGGGTCTCAACCTGGCTCACGGCGGACACCTTACCCATGGTTCGCCTGTTAATTTCTCCGGAATTACCTATAAAGCAAAATTTTATGGCGTTGAGAAAGAAACCGGCCGGATCGACCTGGAAAAAGTCCGGGACAAGGCCAAAGAAGTACAACCCAAGCTGATCTCCATCGGAGCCAGTGCATATCCCAGGGATTTTGACTACCGTGCATTTCGTGAAATCGCCGATGAAGTGGGAGCCTATCTCTGGATGGATATGGCTCATACAGCCGGATTGATTGCAACCGGACTTTTGAATGACCCTCTGCCCCACTGCCATGTAGTTACCACTACGACTCATAAAACTCTCCGGGGTCCCCGGGGAGGAATGATTCTGGTCGGGAAAGACGGTGAAAATACCCTTGGAGTCACAGCCAGAAAATCGGGCCGCACTAAAAACTGGAGTGAAGTACTGGACTCTGCCGTTTTCCCCGGCAGCCAGGGAGGCCCGCTCATGCACGTAATTGCCGCCAAAGCCGTTGCCTTTGGTGAAGCCCTGCAACAAGATTTCACTGAGTATCAAAAACAGGTTCAAAAAAATGCCGGGGCGATGGCAGAAGCATTTACAAGCAAGGGATATAACCTGGTCAGTGACGGGACCGACAATCATCTGATCCTCGTGGATCTCCGAAACAAGGGAATCACAGGCAGGGATGCTGAAGAATGGCTGGAAAAAGCCTCTATCACGGTTAACAAGAATATGGTTCCGTTTGACGATAAAAGCCCGTTTGTAACCTCGGGTATCCGAATCGGAACTCCTGCCCTGACAACCCGCGGGTTTGGTGAGGCTGAATTTGTGCGGGTCACGGAATTGATCGATCGGATCCTCCAAAACCCGGAAGATGAAACACTAATCTCCAAAGTAAAAGCGGAAGTTACTGAAATGTGCGAACGCTTTCCTCTATATGACTTTATTACGGCTTAAATTGTATGATCCCTTCTTATGAGTGATGAATCCGGTAAACGAGGTATCATGGGCTCGTTGTTGCCCATTGCTAAAACTCCCAAACAAGATCCCGGGGCAAATATGTCTTTTCTGGATCACCTGGAGGAGCTTCGATGGAGAATTATTAAAGGCATGCTGGGGGTTCTGGGCGGGGTGATCGTGGCGCTGTTTTTCTCCGAATTGATTATGGAGGAGATTATTCTCGGGCCCACCCGCGCCGATTTTTTCATGTATCGGATTATGCCGATCGATGCGGTCGAACTCTCACTTATCAGCAGAAAGCTTCCGGGACAGTTCTTTACGTATTGGGGAACTCTTATCATCGCCGGGGCAATCATCGGTTCACCGGTCTTATTTTACCAGATGTATGCATTTCTGGAACCGGCGCTGGAATCCGGTGAGAAACTTAGAACTTTTTTCAATGTCTGTTTCATTACTTTTTTCTTCCTGCTGGGTATCTGCTTCGGTTATTTTATCCTGGTTCCCTTTGCCGTCCAATTCTTTACCCAGTATGTTATCTCGGATGTCATCTCCAACGAGTTCGATATCAATGAATATTTTTCATCGGTGGCCCTCTGGGTTCTCTGTTGCGGGGTGATTTTCCAGATCCCGGTCGTCAGTTATTTTCTTTCGAAAATTGGCCTTTTGACGCCAGAGATTCTCAAGCAATTTCGACGCCATGCCATCATCGGAGCTATGATTTTGGCCTCCTTCCTAACCCCTCCGGACCCGATATCACAGCTCATGATTGCCTTTCCACTGGTCTTGCTGTATCAGCTTTCAATATGGATCAGTAAAGTTGCCAACAGGCAGCGAAAACGGGCTTTCGAAAAAGCGATGACCGGTGAGGAAGCCAACGATTAAACGCATACGGGGATTCGTTTAACTCCCGACAATCCTGACAGGTTTCAGTGTTGTAACAATTGTAACAAATGATATGACGAATATTTTTCAAAATAATCAGGGGCTGAATTCGTATGAAATACAGATCTTTGAACCAGCCGGATTTATCCCGGCCAAAACCTATTGATTGAACGCCGGGATCCGGTTAACTTCCTGATTCCCTATTTGACTAAGGCGTTTTCTGTTTAACCCAGTCAGGATTTTTTTGATATAACTTTTTATCTACAATTGTTTCCAGACTGAATTAGAAATCTAAGACCTCCATGAAACAACATTCAACAACTGTTTACCTTCTGTTTGCATTTAGTGTATTCCTGTTTTTATATGCCGGCTGTGATGATTCCACCGGGCCTCGATTTGTAGAACCCGACTATTCGACAGTTCCCGAGATGGCAGACACAAGCAATGCTGAGAAAGTTGAACTGGACGATGGACTCACCTACTACGTCATTGAAGAAGGAGGCGGTCAGGCAAAAGTCGTAAGCCGTGACGCT
>JBBDNC010000023.1:11019-37954 GCA_040877875.1 Balneolaceae bacterium
CTACTACGTCATTGAAGAAGGAGGCGGTCAGGCAAAAGTCGTAAGCCGTGACGCTATCACCATGTACGTCACCCTTCGCCGTTCGAATGGAGAGGTCTTGTCTTCCACATATGCAAACAGCCGGACAACGCCGCAATCTGAAACAGTTGACAGATATACCGATGCCAAAGGTTTCAAACTGGGCGTACTGGGAATGAAAGAAGGCGAACACCGGATCATTGTCATTCCCCCGTCCCTGGGTTTTACAGGTACTACCAATGCTGAAGTCAGGAATGACACGATTACCTATGAAGTCGAACTCGTCCGGATCCTGGATCAAAATTCTTAAGAAGGTGAGGACAGAGCCCACACCAGAGATAAGAGGAAACTACAAGCTGAAAAACTGATATCGCTGATAACTTTCAGTCCTCAGATCAACGGACAGCTCTTGTTCTTTAGCTCTCTGGAATCAGTGCCCGGCATACAGTTCTCTGGCCTAAACCTCCGGAATGTACCTGAACGCCCACTGCCAACTGGGAAAAAACATCCTAACCCCTCATCCCCGCTTATTCCTGACATCCGCCAACTGGTGGATCACTGTTCACTAAAATATCTGTATTCTGCGCGCCGGCCCAGGCCACAGAAAATTTCATGGGGGATCGACCCGGCTTCCTCCGCCCATTTATCCACCCACCAACCTTCACCTCCCATGAGAGTTACCGGAGTCCCCGCTGCAATCGAATCTTTTCCCAAAAAAACCATGCAGGCATCCATCGTAATGTTGCCAACCACCGGGTAGAATTTCCCGTCTGCACAGACATTTAATTTGCCAAATAATGAGCGGGGCACCCCGTCTGCATACCCAACCGGAATCGTGCCGAGTAATCCGTCGGACGGGCAGCGCCAACGCGAAGAGTAACTGACCGGGTCGCCCTCATTTAGACGCCGGGTCTGGGAAATTCTGCTCTTCCAGGTCAAAGCCGGGATCAACTCGTCAATCTGGGTCCGGCCCGGGGCATATCCGAACAGACCGATTCCGACACGGATCATATCGAAGTGACGGAGATTCTGATAATGTAGAACGGCAGCCGAATTACTCATATGAGTTTGCCATTCATCGGGGAATTGTTTTCTGAGTAATTGAAAACCCTTATTCTGCTCGTGGACAAAACCGGACCCCGGTTCATCTGCTGTTGCGTAATGGGAGTAGATTCCCTTATACCGTAAACCGGGATAGTTTTCTGTCATCTCCCGGACGTTCTCCGCTTGTTCAGGATGAAATCCCATGCGCCGCATTCCGGTATCAAACAGGATATGGCAGGTCGTCCCCGGACGCAACAGATCAAAATGAGCTGTGTCACTCAACGTCGCTGACAAGTCATATTCCGGGTATATCTCAGCAGACTTCTCAGTCGGTGCCCCAAATACAAGGATCTCCTTTTCAATCCCTCCTTCCCTGAGTTCAACTGCCTCATCCATCGTAGCAACGGCAAACCCGTCAACCAAAGGTTCCAAAAAACGGGAACATCGGACGGCTCCATGGTTATAGGCATTCACCTTCACAACTGCCATTACACTCTTCGTGCCTGATTTTTTTTGCAATACTTGCAGATTTCGTCGGACAGCTTCCAGATTGACCTCAATAACGGACTCGGGAGATTTCAAAATAAGTGGCTATCGAATTTATAATTTATACAGGGTATCTACATCTGACTTCAACAGAGCTGGCGAATACTGAAAAATAGTAAATATCCAGACCTGATATTCGCCCATAACAATTGCACCGACAGTTTATAAAAGCATCATCAATATTTAAAGGCTTACATTTGGCTTGCTACTCCCTATTCACTTTCGATGAACTGTCTGCCGCTCTAATCAACCGGTTTTTTGAAATTTCAGGAAAGCCGCTATTTGAAACCGCTTCAAGATAAAATTATTTCATAAAACCTAAATTTATAATATATAAAGGCATTAAAATATAACTTCTTAAAGATATAAATGGATTATGCATTGAATATTTTAGTTAATTGTTTTAGATTAGCCGCTGCCAGACTAACAAGACTCTCAAACTTACTAACATGCACAACAAATTCCGGGTAAAATTTTTAACTCTTCTTTTCGCCTCTCTAATCATTACAACTCCTTCATTTGCTACCGACGGCGCGGCCGTTGACACAGGTGTCACTGCGTGGATGCTTGTTTCAACGGCGCTCGTGCTTTTAATGGTGCCGGGACTGGCAATGTTTTATGGAGGGCTGGTCCGAACCAAAAATGTATTGGGAACCATGATGCACAGTTATGCGGCCATGGGAATCATGACGATCCTGTGGGTCGCATTTGGTTATGCCATGTGTTTTGGCCCAAATGTATTTGGGGGATGGTTCGGGTGGAATCCCGATTACTTTTTTTTAAATGGCATTGATGATTCTATCCTGGATGCAGGCGTTCCTGAATATGTTTTCAGTATGTTCCAGGGTAAATTTGCTATTATCACACCCGCCCTTATTGCCGGGGCCTTTGCTGAACGGGTGAAGTTTAAATCGTATTGTGTATTTATTGCTCTATGGGGGCTTCTGGTTTACAATCCGCTCTGCCACTGGGTATGGGCTGAAGACGGTTTCCTGTTTAACCTGGGCGCAAATGGTGCCATTGACTTTGCGGGTGGAACGGTTGTTCACATCTCCGCAGGCGTAAGTGGGTTAGTCGCTGCAATCTATTTGGGAGCCAGAAGAGGATTTCCTGTAACCAATATGCCACCGAGTAATTTGGTATTGACGATGATCGGTGGCGGACTTCTCTGGGTTGGCTGGTTTGGATTTAATGCCGGGAGTTCCGTATCAAGTGGCCTTAGCACCGCACAGGCCCTGACTGCAACACAGGTTGCAGCCGCTTCCGGGGCTATTACCTGGATGATTGTCGAGGCGTGGCATCAGGGCAAGGCAACGGCTCTGGGCATCGTGTCCGGTATTTTAGCCGGGCTGGTTGCAGTAACCCCCGCAGCGGGTGTCGTACAACCGATTGGAGCTTTTGCCCTTGGAATTTTCGCATCCATTTTCTGTTACATAGCTATTATCGCCAAAAACAAAATGGGGTATGACGATAGCCTGGATGCCTTTGGAATTCATGGAGTCGGAGGTGTCGTAGGAGCCATATTGCTCACCTTCTTTATCAGGGACAGTTGGATGGCCGAAGCTGCCGAGCTGGCTGGCGGCAACTGGTCGGTATGGCAACAATTAGGTGTGCAGGTCGCAGCCGTCGTAATTGCCATTGTTTATGCAGCTATTCTAACACTCATCCTGTTGTATGTAGTGAATAAGCTAATGGGCTTCCGGTCTACCACGCAAGAAGAGATGCAGGGACTGGACAACTCCTACCACAGCGAGCATGGTTATGGAATGCTCAATCCTAACTAACCTCTTTTAAAACCTAATCATTTCCGACACATGAAACTTGTAATTGCCATTATACGGGAAACTCAACTGGATGAAGTCAGGGAAGCCTTAATCGAAGCAGAAATCAGGCGGATCACCGTGTCGCGTGTTTCCGGGCACGGGAAAGCCGATGATGTAGAGATATACCGGGGGACAAAAGTGGTGCCGGGCCTCACTCCTAAAGTAAAGCTGGAGATTGCTGTAAACGATGAGTATGTCGATATCACGGTAAATACGATCATTACAACCGTGAGAGCAAGATATGGAGAAAGCAATCAGGAAAAGACCACCGGTGACGGTAAAATATTTGTCGTCTCGCTGGAAGAGTGTATCCGGATCAGTACCGGGGAGAGAGGTTCGGAGGGAATTTAACTCCTTTTGGCAACCACACTTCTTATCACCGGTATGGCAGGGATCATAATCCTGACAGGCTCATATACATAGACGTTTCTGACAACATGCTATCATTCTTCCGCAGTCTCCGGATTACCTCTCCCCTTTATCCCCCCCATCCAAAAAATTCTAATGAAGTAAATGGATTGATTTGTATCTTTTTCCAGGTTATTTCGAATACAATGGAGAGATCCGGTCAAAGTATCGGTTTCTTTGAATACCTGTTTTCAATATTCAATACCATTCAAAATTCAATTAAAGAAACTCCATGAATTTTTTTAAAACTTTTTTTGCCTCGATTCTGGGTACGATCATCGGACTCATGCTGATTTTGTTCGTCCTGTTTGTTGGAATTATGAGCAGTTCAAGCGAACCCGAACCCTATATCCGTTCGAATACCATCCTGACGATTGACCTAAGTGGAAATATTCCGTCGAGAACCGTTTACGATCCCCTGCAGCAACTCTTCCCCGCATCCGTTCACCCGGCTGTTTCTCTGTCGATGCTGAAGTCAAATCTCGAAAAAGCTGCAACGGATGACAATATTTCCGGAGTCTGGCTGAAGCTCAACCGCGTAACCGCTTCATGGGCCAATCTCGAAACTGCTTATGAATACCTGCAGGAATTTAAGGAGAGTGGTAAATTTCTCTATGCAAGTACGGATGACGTCGGCCTGAATGAAAATGCCTATTTCCTTGCAACCACTGCTGATTCTATATTTTCTCCACCCACCACTGCCTTCGAGTTTAACGGGTTTGTCATGCAGACCAGCTACTACAGGGAGATGCTGGATAAAATCGGCATAGAACCTGAAATACATCGGGTCGGAAAGTACAAGTCGTCCGTCGAACCGTTCCTCCGTGAAGACAGCTCGCCTGAAAACCGGGAGCAGATTACAGCCCTGATCGAAAACGTTTACGGAACTTTTAATCAAGCTGTACAAAAGAAATCGGGACTTTCGCTCGATCAGATCGATACGTTAATGGAGGAAATCCCGGCAGATCCGGTAGCGCGTGCTCATGAAAACGGCCTGATCGATGTCATTGCATTTCCGGCAGAACTGGAGAACCAGATTAAAAACCGAACCGGGCTGGATGAAGACGAATCCTTGCAGACGGTCAGTATCCAGCGATACAATCGAGTCAGCTCACAATCAGCCGGACTTGATCGTCCGGATACTGACAACCGAATTGCCATTATTTATGCCTCCGGAATCATTATCCCTGAAGAGCCGACCGGTGTCTTGAATAATGAAGCCGTAATTACGGCCGGCAATATTAAGAAATCCCTCGATTCCGCATTGGATGATGACCGAATCAAAGCCATCGTTTTACATATCGACAGTGGTGGCGGCGCTCCATCAACGTCCGACCTTATCTGGCATCACCTGAAGGAAGCTTCCAATGAGAAGCCGGTCGTTGCCTATATGGGAAATGTGGCAGCCTCAGGAGGCTACTATATTGCCATGGGAGCAGACAGGGTCGTCGCTTCTCCCAATACTATCACCGGCTCCATCGGCATCTATAGCATGATGTTTAACACCCGTGAACTGTATAACGACAAGCTTGGGATTCACTTTGAGGAGTTTAAGACCCACGACCATTCCGACCTCTACCTGATGAGCCGTCCTCTCACTTCTTCAGAAAGAGATGCCATTCAGCGTAATGTCGAAAACGGGTATGAGTTATTTCTCAAACGTGTTGCCGATGCAAGAGATATGACCCGGGATGAGGTTCATGAACTTGCACAGGGCCGGGTCTGGACCGGAACGGACGCATTGAATCATCAACTCGTGGATCAGATTGGCAACCTGGATGCCGCTCTTGCAACCGCTGCAGAATTGGCGGAAATCGAATCGTACCATACGGTCACTTACCCGGAGAAAAAAGAACTTTTTGAACTCCTGTTCGGTTCGGCACAGGTACGGATCCAAAGCTGGGCCCAATCGCTCATCCCCTACTCCAGGGAAATCCGAACCGTTGAAGAATTAATGAATCACAACGCCGGACGTAACTGGATGGTACTCCCGGTAGAATTCAGAATCGACTAACTAAACGATGCAGTCAGGCCGATTTGAAATCGAACAATTAAGTGAAGGCTTTTTTGAGATCTTCCAGGACGGAACTCTCCAAAAAATGAAGCCGGAGCGGCTTGACAAAATCCGGGATGATTCTTCTCTTGGAAAACACTCTTCTCCTATAGGAATTGATCCGGTATACATTACCGACGGAGAGGTTCATATCCTGCTGGATGCAGGGCTCGGATGGGGCCTGGATCACCGGAGCCGGTACAAGAACACATCCAATACCCTCACCAACCTGGAAATTTTCGGTGTCAAACCTGAACAAATTCAATTCGTGGTACTCTCCCACCTGCACTACGACCACGCAGCGGGTTCTACACGTGTGAACGAGCACTTTAAGACTGAACCGGTCTTTCCCAATGCCCGGTATATCCTGCAAAGCAAGGAGTGGGAAGCAGCTTTCGAGAATCATGATAAACCGCATACAGGACCGGGAGCCGGGTATCGAATGGATGAATTATACAAGCTTGCGGCGGAAGACAGATTCCATTTTATTGATGATGAGTTTTATGAACTGATCCCCGGGATCGACCTGATCCGCAGCGGGGGACATACGCCGGGCCATCAGATTGTACGCATAAACGGCGGGGAAGGAACGGCTTATTATATGGGAGACCTGATTCCCACTGAATATCATCTAAACCATTACGCCATGAAGCAACTCGATCAGGATCCTCTTCAATCAAAAAAATTCAAGATCTTGCTATTGAGAGAGGCTTTTAACAGTGGCTCGTATTTATATTTCTATCATTCGCTGTTTAAAAAATCAGGCAAACTGGCCAGAGACGAAGACAAGAAATACGTCCTCCTTGAAGAATGAAAATCAGTGTGTCACTTTAATTTATTTATTCATCGAGAGGAGGAATTCTTCGTTATCCCGTGTGCCTTTCATCTTGTCGAGCAGAAATTCCATGGCTTCAAAGGCATTCATACTGTTCAGGTAACGACGAAGGAGTACTACTTTTTCGCGTTCCGCATCCGGAACCAAAAGTTCTTCCCGCCGGGTGCCGCTTTTAAAGATATCAATGGCCGGAAAGATACGGCGGTCGGACAATTTTCTCTCCAGTACAATCTCCATATTCCCCGTCCCCTTAAACTCTTCGAAAATCACATCATCCATCCTGGATCCGGTTTCAACGAGAGCCGTTGCAAGAATGGTCAGGCTCCCTCCCTCTTCGATATTCCGGGCAGAGGTGAATAACTGCCGTGGAGCTTTCAGTGCCTCCGAGTCGACCCCTCCGGTCATCGTACGGCCTGAATTGCTGGCACAGATGTTATAGGCCCTGGCCAGACGTGTAATCGAATCCATCAGAAGCAATACGTCATGTCCGCTTTCAACCAGGCGTTTTGACTTTTCAAATACAATCTCAGACAACCCGATATGATTTTCCGGCCGTTCATCAAAGGTCGATGCCACCACTTCGGCGTTTTTCACCGTACGCTCCATTTCGGTCACTTCTTCGGGACGTTCGTCAATCAGGAGAATAATAATCTGGGTTTCCGGATTTTTAGCCGATATGGCATTGGCAATATTCCGAAGGATCGTCGTCTTGCCGGTTTTGGGCTGGGCCACGATCAACCCTCTCTGGCCTTTACCCAGAGGGGCAAACATATTGATAATCCGCGTGGTATATTCATTCGGAAGGTATTCCAGTTGAAACCGTTCGTTGGGATAAATCGGAAGCAGATCTTCAAAGTCCTCACGGTTATCCATATCCCGTGGAATCTTGCCATTGACCCCTTCAACCCGAAGAAGCGCAAAATAACGCTCTCCAACTTTCGGGGGACGAATGATACCGATTACGCAGTCTCCCTGTTTTAGGCGGAAACGCTTGATTTGCGAGGGCGATACATAGATATCGTCCGGGCTGGCTTTATAATTGTAATTTACCGAACGCAGAAAACCGTATCCGTCCGGCAGGATTTCCAACGTACCCTCATTCAGTAAAAATTTACCCAGATCCGGACGGATGTCATTCAAGCGGTCTTCAAGGTTATCCGCGTCCGACTCCGGTAAAACATTACTGACATGCTTTTTATTTTTCTTGTACTGATCGCGGGGCTTACCCTGTCGGTTTTTGTCTTTCCGGCTTCCAGAGCGGCCTGACTGATCGTACGATTGAATATGATTCTGCTTGCCGTACTGTTTACTGGGAGGAGAAACGGAGGGCTTCCGGTTTTTTTCAATTTCTTCAGCAGCAGCCCGGATACGATCGATTAAAATCTGTTTTCGAACTCCTGTGACGCCCTTCATATTTAATGTTCTGGCGATCTCTCTCAGTTCTTGTACAGTCTTCTGGTACAGAGAGTCCAGGTCAATATTGGATAGTATATCGGTGTGAGTCTCCGACATAATGAATCGGTGCTATATATTAATTGGAGTGAATGATTTCTTAACTGGAGGTTTTAAACTCCCTCAGGCCTTCATTTTATATCCCGACTGCTGCCGGGGCTGGTTTTGCAAAGCCTTTCAATACTGGGAATGAGTGCAAACTAAGATAAGATTTACACTAAAATGAAAAAGTAAGCGGCCAAACGCGGAGTAAAAACTAATCTTCAGAAGGTGTAAGGCTTGCCATCCATTTCTTTATTTCAGAATAAAAGTAAAAACTTCCGGTAAAAATTACTAATTCCGTTTTCAACTGGTCCAAAACAGTCAGGACCTCCTTCTCTTCGCTTGAAAAACATCGGACGGAAGGAATTTCTGCCCGAATCTGGCTGCAGGGAGCGCTCCTCGGTAAATTCATGTCTATATAATAAACCGTCGAAAAATCACTTAATTGCCGTAAAACTTCAGGTTTTGCCTTATCCTTCATCATGGATAAGAAAAGAATCGGAGGTCGGTCCGCTGAAAAACCGTTCAGGTGATCCAACAGAGACTTGATCGCTTCTGCATTATGAGCTCCGTCAAAATACCACTCGAGAGAATCATCCAACTGTTGAAAATGCGCGTGTTCCCGGAATCGTTCGTCAACTTTTTCAATTCCGGTACAAAAATCAGCACTGTTGACTCTCAGCTCCTCTTGCAATTGATCGGTCACCGCCCGGCAGACAGCAATATTTACAGCGTCTATCTTTTTTCTCTTTCCTAAAGGTATAGTAACGGTTTTATCACCCTCTTTCAATTCAAATATGGAATTAGCCGGAAGAACTGAATGTCTGCAGGTGCGAATCAACCTGGAGTGGTTTTTTTCTGCCATCTCAACAATCACTTCTTCTGCCTCCGGTGGCAGACACCCGATAATGACCGGCCGGTTCGGTTTGATGATTCCTCCCTTTTCCCTGGCGATCTCCCGCAGGGTTTCACCGAGAAAATCCGTGTGATCCAATCCGACTGAGGTAATCACACAGGCAGCCGGATCCAACACATTTGTCGCATCCAGCCTCCCCCCCATCCCGGTTTCGATGAGTGCAATATCAACCTTCTCCTTTTCCAAATACCAGAACCCAAGACAGGTACTCAATTCAAAGTAGGTTAACGGAATCTGACGGAGTGTTGTTTCAAACTGCTGAAAGAATTGAAGTATGGCTTCGTCCGGTATCATGGACGCATTGATTCTGATCCGTTCGTTAAACCGGTTCAGGTGGGGAGAAGTATACAACCCCGCTTTAAAACCGGCTTGTTGGTAGACTGAAGCGAGCATCTGACACGTCGTTCCCTTTCCATTGGTCCCCGCTACATGAACAGCCCTGAGTTTCTTTTGCGGATCGTCCATCGCCGCACAAAATGCTTTCACCGAATCCAGAGAGTAATGAACGGCCGCCCCACCCTTCTGAGAAAATTTCGGCATCTCATCCAGATAATGCCAAACATCGTCGAATGTGGAAAAGAGAGTGGGCATCAGTTTAGATTCATAATTTTATAATTTTCAAAGGCAGTAAAAAGAGCCTCGTAAAAAGGACCCGTTACCGGGTAGGGGGTTCCATTAATTGCGATGACCGGCTGGATCTCTTTGACCGAATTTGTGACCCAAACCTGCTCTGCCTGCTCCAATACTTCCGGTTTGAAAAAACCTGTTTCGAGTCTCCCGGCCCCCTTTAACGAATCCGAACCGGTAGAAAACAGTGAACATACGATTTCGCGAACGATTCCGGGAAGCAAATCACACTGTTCCGAAGGGGTATAGACCCCATTGCCTGATTTCCAGAAAATATTTGCAATCGCCGTTTCGGCAATATATCCGTCTACCGTCAGCATCAGGGCATCCACGGCCCCCTGTCTACGTGCCTCCTGCCATGCTTTCATATAGTGAAGGGTGTTACTGAGCTTCAGGTCCGACTGACGGCTTTGAGAGGGAACCACACGCGTCGGAACGGTGGACAGGGAGTACCCTTCAGGCTGTGGCTGAAGAAGGTCCGCAGTCATCACCCGGTATAACGAAGGATCGGGTTCAAGGCTATACCCGCTCCCGCGCCCAAGTGATCCGTGAATCCGTATTCTCGCATCCGCTTCGGACCATCCATTTCTCTCCAGCAGCTCAACAATTACCGGCCGAACTTCGTGTACAGCCAGATGCTTCGATCGGGAAAACCCCAAATAAGTCAACCCCCGGTTAAATCTTTCAATATGGTCATCAAGGTGTAAAAATCGTCCGCCGTAAGAACGAAATGTCTCAAAACAGCCGGCACCATACAGCAACCCTTTGGTTTCGGCAGGAAGTACGGCATCAGAATCCCGCATCCATTCCCCGTTTACCCAGATCCAGCGTTCATTTTTACTCATTTTTTACAAGAGCTTCAATATTTAAATTTAATTGTTCCGGATCATTACCGACCTGAAGATCAACATACGTACCGGAACGGTCGATAAAAATGAGGGATGGGATTCCCGGAACCTGCATCTGATGATAAAATTCGGTGCCTTCCACATAGATAAACGGGTAGCCATGGCGGTGGATATAGTCAAGGACAAGCTCTTCATCATCCCTGACAGAAGCCGCGAGAATTTTCAAGCCGGAATAATTACCGGCGGCCTCGGCAAGTGTGGTATGAACGTCCCGGGATTTGTCAGACCAGGTGGACCAAAAGTCAATAATGAGGGGAGCCCCCTGAAAATCATGTACCCGCACACTGTCCGAATCGGCAACGTATGACAATGAGAGTGAATGCAGATCAAAACTCTCAATATTTTCGCGAAATGTATCCTCCTGCTTCTGATGATATCGAATCGTGCCATACAGGATAACAGCAATCGTAACCGTGGCACAACAAGCTAAAAACAGATTAAAATATTTGGGGTCAAGCCTCATGTTCTACGATATCGAGTTTTTGCTTTTTTAGAGCCCGGCTGAAAGAAAAAGTGTTGAAGGATTGTCGGGTATCAAGAAAAGATCCCGCCTTTTGACGGAAATACTTCTTCATTCCTGATTTGCGACTGTTTTCTCTCCATAGGTATTCACAACGTAATTATCCAGAATTTTTCTAAATTCCTTTCCTATATGATCTCCTCTCAATGTTTTATAGTGTTCACCATCTACGTAGACCGGGGCCACCGGGTCTTCGAAAGTACCCGGGAGAGAGATTCCGATATTCGCATTGCGGGACTCTCCCGGGCCATTCACCACACACCCCATAACGGCTACATCCATCTCCTCGACACCGGGATAGATGTCCCGCCAGACCGGCATCTGTTTCACTACATACTGTTGAATTTCATCCGCAAGTTCCTGGAAATACGTACTTTGTGTTCGCCCGCACCCGGGGCATGAAGTGACCTGTGGAGTAAAACTCCGGATCCCGAGCGACTGAAGGATTTGCTGACAGACGCGTACTTCCTCAGCCCGGTCTGCTCCCGGCATGGGGGTAAGGGACACCCTGATGGTGTCGCCGATTCCTTGTTGAAGCAATACGGACAGGGCCGTCGTACTTGCGACGATTCCTTTCATCCCCATCCCGGCTTCGGTCAGGCCCAGATGCAAGGGATAAGGGAGGAGTTCCGCAATTCGTTGATAGACATTTATCAGATCCTGAACACCGGACATCTTGCAACTGATGATGATTTTATCAGAAGGAAGGCCAACTTCCTCAGCCAGCTCCGACGACCGCCTGGCACTTTCGACCATCGTATCAAGCATAACTTCCCGGGATGATTTAGGCTGTTCCAATTCGTTATTCTCGTCCATTCGCTCGGCGAGAAGTTGTTGGTCGAGTGAGCCCCAGTTCACGCCGATCCGCACAGGCTTGTCATGAATGATCGCCTGTTCAATAATCGTACAGAAATTTTTATCCCTTCCTTTGGTTCCCGTATTTCCCGGATTGATCCGGAATTTATCCAGTGCCGCCGCCATATCCGGATACCCCGGGAGCAGTTTGTGGCCATTGTAGTGAAAGTCTCCGATTACCGGTACGGTCAGGCCGCGGCTGAGCAGTTTTTCCTTGATATGGGGAACCGCTTTGGCAGCATCGTCATGGTTCACAGTTATCCGAACGAGTTCGGAGCCAGCCTGGTAAAGATGTTCGATTTGATCGACGGTCGAATTGACATCTGAAGTATCAGTATTGGTCATCGACTGTACGACAATGGGGGCATTTCCCCCGATGGGAACATCTCCCACCTTGACCTGAATAGAATCTCTTCGATTAATGGGATTCATAAGTTTTTGGCTCAATTTCGTTTACTCAGTTCAAAAAGTTTTTTCTTCTCTTCAGAAGTCAGGCTGTCATATCCATTTTTGGAGATTTTCTCCAGAATCTCATCCAGTTCATCAGAATCAGACTCCTCCATGATTTCAACGTCACTCACCGAGTACATGTTTTTGTTTCTTTTTCGTTTTTTCGGTGATTTCTTTACAAAATTTTCAGCCGGCCGAATCACCGAACTCAAATCATATCCGGCATAATGAGCCTTGATCAACAAATAACCGACACCCGCTCCGCCCAGGTGGACAATCCGGGCCACATTGTCACCGCTGCCAAGGAACAACACATCAAACGCAATCAGGCCGGCAACCAGAAAACGGGCTTCAATAGGAGGCAACAGAAAAAGCATAATCGGAGTTCTCGGAAACATAACGGCAAAGACCACCATAATGCCGAACACCGCACCGGATGCACCGATCACAAAATTAATTCCGAAAAATACGGAGAGCACCACATCCAGTAAGGCTCCGCCGATCCCCGAACCAAAGTACAGGACTGCAAACGTCCTGGGGCCCAGGGTCTCCTCGACTGCGCGCCCCATCCACCAGAGCCACAACATGTTAAACAAGAGGTGAAACCCGCTTCCATGTAAAAACATATAGGTGACAAACCTCCAGGGCTGGAATAATGCCACCATCAGATCCGGATCAAAGGCGAAAAAACGAATCAAAAAATTATTCAACCCACTTCCGCCCAGGGCCTGTAAGAAAAAGACTCCCACATTAATTGTAATAATCCACCGAATCGTAGTGGGGATGCGCCTGTAACCGCGCATAAAAGCTTCACGAAAAGAATCCTGATGCATCTCTGTCAGTTATCAGTTATCAGTTAAACGCACATTGAACCTTACACTATGCACACATGTCCATTAATAATACTCTTCCTCTCCTTTCATTCCCCAGTAACGGATCAGCAGGTAGCCGACAACCATTCCCCCCAGGTGGGCAAAATGAGCGATACCACTCCGGGTTCCGGTTACACCGTAAAAGAGTTCGATTGCACCGAAAATGGCGACGAAATATTTTGCCTTGATGGGGACTGGCGGGATCAAAAGCATGATATAGCGATCGGGAAACATCATTCCAAAGGCCAGGAGAATTCCAAATACAGCGCCGGATGCCCCGATGGTCGGGGCTCCACCTCCCCCGATAACCATGTGCAAGACGGCCGCTCCGATCCCGGTTAAGAAGTAGTAGATCGTAAACCGTTTGGTTCCCCAGAAGTTTTCAATAGACTGGCCAAAGATCCACAGCGCAAACAGGTTAAAGAAGATATGGCCGAGTCCACCGTGAAGAAACATATAGGTAATAAGCTGCCACGGTTCAAAATACTGGCTTTCGACCGGCCAGAGAGCTCCATAGCGAAACAGGTAATCACCGATCCCCGGCGTGAATAGTGCAATAAAAAAAATGACATTGATCACAAGCAGATGTTTTACTGCCGGCGGAAAGATGGAAAATTTAGTGTTCGGAGAGTAATTAGACTGATAATAATTCAAAGACGATTCCGATTTGTTCAGATTTTATGATCGGTTAAATATACGGGGATTCTATTAAAATTATGTACTGAACACAGGTTTAGTAGAGAGGGCAAATAAAAAAGTCAATTTAACCTGCTGAAGGAGCAATCAGGGCAGGATTCTGTACCCTGTCGTCACTTTCAATCACCCCGTCTCGCAGGCGAATGACCCGCCGGGCATGTTCGGCAATTTCCTCTTCATGGGTTACCAGTAAAATCGTATTGCCTGCTTTATACAGCTCCTCAAACAAGTGCAGGATTTCCTGGCCGGTTTTACTGTCGAGATTTCCCGTCGGTTCATCGGCAAGCAGGATGGAGGGGTTGTTTACCAGGGCACGGGCAATTGCAACTCTTTGCCGCTGACCACCGGATAACTCATTCGGTTTATGGTCCAGCCGGTCACCCAGCCCAACCTTATTCAGGGTCTCCGTAGCACGGGCAATTCGCTCTTTCGACTTTATCCCGGCATAAATCAAAGGCAGTTCCACATTTGAGAGACAGTCGGTCCGCGGAAGCAGATTAAAAGTTTGAAATATAAAACCAATCTCCCGGTTTCGCACTTCAGCCAATTCACTGTCTTCAAGTTCACTCACGTTATTTCCGTTCAGGATGTACTCCCCTTCTGAAGGCGTATCCAGACATCCGATCATATTCATCAGTGTCGATTTGCCGGAGCCGGAGGGGCCCATGATTGCGATATATTCATTTCGCTTCACGTCAAAACTTACACCGTTCAGGGCCCGGACTTCCGTATTTCCCATCTGATAGATGCGTTTCAGATCCCGTATTTGTATAACAGTTTCCTGGATGGTTGTTGTCATAATATTATTCGTTTATGCATTTGAATACTATATCTCCTACTGCAAACTTCCCCTCCGGTTACACGCTTCGAAAACCGGGTATTGGGAAACCCTAAGCAGCCGGGAATTTATGACCAAGTGCCAAAAACCCTTCGCCGCCCTCCCCGGTACGATCCGAATTTTTGTTATTTATAAAGTTAATTTTGTGCTACAACCGGGTTCAGCTCGGAAACTTCGACCGCATCCCCGTCGTTCAACTCCCTGGAAAGAATACGGTAACTGCCCGTTACCACTTCCTCACCAGCCTGAAGCCCGCTTTGTATCTGGATAAATCGGTTATCAGAAATACCGGTCTGAACAACCCGCCGCCTGGCGACCCCGTCTTCCACTACAAACACAACTCTTTTATAGTTATCCTGCTGACTCGTACTTTGTCTTTCAGGATCAGATGCAGGATTCTGTTCGTCATGAACTGCAGAACCGGTTGTATCGGATACCGCTTCGCTCGCCGGCCCCTCCTCTTCAATTTCCCGCACCGTGACTGCCTGAATAGGTACGGAAACTACGTCATAGATGGTTTGAGTACGAATATCCACTGTGGCTGACATGCCCGGTTTAAAATTGGGTATATATTCATCCACCAGGGTTTCATCTAATCTTTCCTCTACCCATTCACGGGGAGCCATATCCAGGTTGTGGGGAGTTGACACACGGATTTTTACCTCATAATTTGTGACCTGTTCAGCCGTACCGCTTCCGGTAATATCGGCCGAATTGGCAATCTCGGTAATCTCTCCGTTAAAAATACGATCGGGATAAGCGTCCACTTCAATTTCGGCAGTATCTCCCATAGAAACATTTACAATATCATTTTCATTGACCTCTACAACCACTTCCATCTGGTCCATATGGGCAATCCGCATCATCTCCGTTCCTGCCGTCTGAGCCTGCCCGAGAACCCTTTCCCCTTGCTCAACGGATAAACGGCTGATGGTTCCGTCATTCGGAGCGCGAATCACCGTTTGTTGCAGCTCTTCTTCAGCCCGCCGGAGTTGTGCCCTTGCACTTTCAATCTGGTATTCAGCCGCCTTGAAATTCGCTTGCTCAGCCTCATAGTTATTTTTTGCCCGCAGGTATTCCAACTCGGATACCGCTGATGCTTTGAAAAGCCTCGACTGACTCTTGTATTCAACCTCTGCCTGAAGCATGGCCGAACGGGCTTGCTCAAGACGGGCTTGTTGAGTCAGAAGTGTAGCATTCAATTCATCGATCCGGGCTTCGTACAGATCGGGTTTGATCCTCAATAAAAGATCATTCTCCCTCACAAAATCGCCTTCACGGACATTCAATTGGATGATTTCGCCCGACACATCCGGCCGAATAATGATTTCAGTTTCAGGCTGCATCTTCCCGGATGCCGACACCGTCTGTGTAATCGTTCTTAGTTCGGCGTTGGAGGTTTCAACCGTGTGTACGGTTTCACCTCGGTTCATCCAACCCATTGCACTGGCTAAGCCTACAAGAATAATGATGACACCGATACCGATGGCGGTAATTCGCAGTAAACGTTTTGTTGCAGATCCTTTCATTTCAGTAAATGATTAAAAGTTTTCGCTTCACCGTACTTTCCTCTTCCGGTTCAACGCATTCTGCTTCTGTACTTCTTTGTTTTTCCCGGATAATCTCCTGCACTCAAGCTCAAATCGACAGTTATATAATTAAATACTGATTCGTCGTTTGCCTATGTTTTTACAAAGATACATCCGCTTCCTGCAGGCGTCCGATATAGTAATCCATAAGTTTTTCCTGGAAAATAAAATTGTAAACTGTTCTCTGACGGTTCGACTGTGCTTCCGTGTAATCGCTGGTTGCCTGGTTCAGTTCAATCAGGGTAGCAGCTCCCACTTCATATCGTTGCTGCTGAGTCTCATAGGCTCTTTCTGCAGCCTGAAGGGCACGGTCGGTCGCTTCAAGTTCCTTGGCAAGGGATACATAATCATTATACGCCTGGCTAATCTCTTCGCGAACTCCATACTCCACGTCTTCCAGGTTCAGTTGAGCGTTTTTATGTTGAACCATCGCCTGCATAATACTCACATTTGTATTCCATCGGTTAAAAATCGGGATGGAGATATTGAATCCAACCGACCGGCTTATCATCTGGTCAAAAAACTGGTCGTTAAACGGAACATCAACAGATTGATTAAGTTCGGGATTGTATATACTGTACTGATCACTGTACCGGGAACTGATTCCGGCACTTGCCGAGATAGAGGGATAACGGCTGGCCTTTGCAATTTCCAGATCATAGCGAGCTGCCTCGATCTGCAGCATTTGAGCTTCCAGGTCTTTACGGTTATTCAAAGCCAGGTTAATCAATTCCTGAAGATTCAGATCCTGGGGGATCAAACTGAGCTCCTCCAATTCCGGTGCAACGAGCTCCATCCCTTCAACAGGGTCGACCTGTAACATCCGGACAAGCCGGGTTCTGCTGATATTGACAGTATTTTCAGCCTGGACGACCTGGAGTTCATTATTCGCTACGGTCGACTGTTGCTGGTAAAGATCCCCTACCGGCCGCGATCCGACTTCCACCTGGGCTGCTACCTGTTCTTCCTGCATACGGGACGTCTCCAGGTTCTGCTCAGCTATTTCCAACAGTTCCATATCCAGCAATACCTGCAAATAGCTCATGGCAGTATTAAAGATGATATTTTCACGGATACGCTGAACATTTGCCTTTTGCTGCTCGTGATTAACTCTGCTTCTGCGGAGGTTATTGATATTCTGGAAGCCGCTAAATAGAGTTACACTGGTATTCATACTTCCCGAAATACCATAGGTCTTCCGATCTTCAAATGTCAAGTCTTCCTGAATGAACTGGCGCCCAACATTCTGGCTTCCGTTGAAACCGGCACTCAAATTGGGAAAGAAATTAGCATAAGCACTTGTAACCTGCATATCGGAAACGGACAGGTTGTTTTGTGCCTGTTTAAGACTGAAATTATTTTCCAGTGCAATATCGATGGCTTCTTCAAGCGTTAATTTTTGGGGTTGTCCCATACTGACCAGGGGAAGAAGGATCAGCATCAAGAGCGTAGACAATATTTTCATAGAAGGTAGTTGTTTTAAGTTTTGGAGTATTACACGATAAATGTAACAGAGAGTTGCAAAAAAAATTGGGGGCTCCAACAGGTTAAACGTTTTTTAACAAATCTTATCCAATGTTCACACACGGGAGTGGCTATAACCATGGATTTTATCAGGGAAGAGAAATGAGGTGAGAGGTATCAGGTGAAAGATTTTTCTATATCGTTTGAATATATGTTAGGGGAACCAGGCTTAATTTGAAGGTTGAAATGCTCTCTGTTTTTTTCTGACGACCATAAACGTTTTCCAGGATTCCCAATCCAAACGACTATCACCACTCATCTAAACTCAATCAGTTATTCATTTTTTTGATCGGGCAATGACCCTATTCATCGAGATCTGTCACTGATTCCCTGTTCTCTTTCCGCTTGTTCTTATCTAAACGGGCTGAGAGTTTTTCGTCGACCGTATCCATGAAGAACCGGACGGCACGCCGGGCGGCAATGTGTTTCATCTCATCGAACATAAGCGAAGTCATACCCTGGCTGCTTCTCCCTCTTTCTTCCTTGTAATTTTTTTCTCTCCTTCTGCTTTTCATTCTCAATCGTGGAAGTCCAAGCGCAAAACCCGCTATGAGTGCAATCCCGACTGCCTTGAACGGTTTTTTCCGGATCGCTTTGACCGGAAGCACCGTAGAGAGGACTTTCTCCTTCATCACGTCCACCGAGCTGTCCATATCCTGGTGAATCTGGTTCAACTCAGCTTCAATTCGTTTTTTCCGCTGTTCAAGCTCAATTAAAGCTTCCCCCGATTTATTCATTCTCCTGCTCCTCTTTCTTTTTCACTTTCCTGTCCCGGCCGTTTGTTTTGAGCGGTTCCAGGTTTTCGTCAAGCGCCTGGATATAATCTTTTAAAATACCGCTTTGAATTGCGCGTGTGATTGAATTCGGTTTGACTTTCATAAAGATAAACCCGATTAGAAGTAAAGGAACAGAGACTCCAAGAAAACCGAGTGCTGTATTGTCGAGCAGATCCCCCAGGTAGTATCCCAGTGCAAACAGGGCGAAAAACAGACCGCCCCCGACCAACAGAATCCCGATCACCCGCTGAATCCCATCTGCAGCGATTCGAGTCACCTGTTCGCCGATACTGAGCGCAAACAGTTCCAGCCGCTTCTCAATATATCGACGGGCTTCCCGCGTGATCCCGGTAAAACCCGGGCGGTTATGAGATTCATCGTCTGACATAGATCAGTCTCCCCGCAATAGTTTGGCCAGAATAAATCCCGCAGCCGCACCGATCAATACACTTTTGAGCGGGTGCTTCCGGATCAGTAATTCCGCTTCGGTCTTAATCTCTTCCAGCCGTTCCTGAATCTCGGCATCCTCCAGTAATTGCTTGCCGTCATTCAGAGCCTCTTCCAGCTCTTCGTTAATATCGTTCATGATGTCTTCGTTCATGGCAGTAAATAAGGTTATCGGTTACAAATAAAATACTCATAAGACGCTTAATGAGAAACATCATCTTATTTCTGTATAAATCACTACAATTAAACCGAAAAGATCGTTTGGTTTAATTGTGTCACTTCCCGGATTCTTTAGAGACTACGCCGGATCGAATTTATCTTTGCAAAAACTGCATCGCCGTCAACCTTAGATTTTTTCACGCATAATATTTTTTCGACAACGGCCCGTACTCTTTTTAAATCATCACACTCATTGAGGGTACAGACAAAGAATCCGTTAACGGCACGGCGGTCATGCTCAAAGATTTATTACCTTTTCGAAGCACCTCCATACGGATGGCAGGTAAAGCGTTGTTCAACAATACTATATCGAATTGCAGGGTTACCGGATCTTACCAAGTCCTCAGTTCCAGAAAGTCCTGCATTTGCTCCAGTGAAACCGGCAGCCGGTCCATCCGGCCGTCTTGCACCCAGTCCAGAAAATCTTCCTCGATCTCACGGGCCCATTCGGTATCGATCTGGCCGGCCGTATACACCCCCTCCTGCATTCGCTGCTGGGCAAATTCGTCCCTCAGATTCACAATTTCAGCCGTCACCACGATATGCTCTACCAGGTGCGGCGGAATGAAGACCACTCCTCCTTTTTTGGCGAGAACCACATCGCCTGGCATTACGGTTACACCCCCGATCCGGATAGGTACATTGATCCCCATCAGCATCGTCTCTTCCAGAAATGAAGGATGCCAGTCTCTTACAAAAGCATTAAACCCCTCTATCTCTTCAAGGTCTTCCGCATCCCGGGCTGAACCGTTAAAAATAACCCCGTTCCCGGACCTTGAAAATATAGAAGTTCCCAGATTACTTCCGATCAGCGTACCCTGTGCAATTTTGCCATAGGAATCAGCAAGATAAACATCCCCTTTCTGCAGCCTATCAATCGGCCAGGTATTCATGGGGCCGACATGGCCTGCTTTCATCCCCTCCTCATAAAGCCTTTCCTGAATATCCGGCCGCTCCGGTGAATACAAAGCTGTCAACACTCTGCCGACCATCGGCTGATCTTCATGAAGTTTCTTCCATCCCCCTTCATATTGGTTGCGGTAGCCCAATTCATGCAAGTACTGCCAGGCATCTTCCAGCCGGATCTCCTTCAATCGTTCCAACAGCTCATCCGGCACCCTGGGCCGGCCATCCGGAAAACGCTCGCCCTCCCACTGGTAAGTGTAATATTGAACTTCCTCCGGAGTGGATATAAGCTGATCGTCCGATACAGTTTGAGCCTTTAAAATACCTGTAACTAAAAGAGTGCCAATGACTAAAATTAAATATCTAAACATAATATGAATATGATCGCTTTGTGTTTAATGTTTCTGCTCAGCTCCACAGCCGGTCCCACGAACGAACTTCGTTCCACTCCGGAGTGGGCTCAAAGAACCCGGCACCCTCGATGAGCAACTCCCGGATAGCATCCTCATTCGGATCGGCCCCAAGTCCCGGTTTATCCGGAACGGGTGTGTATCCCTCATCGAAGATCTCACTTCTATCTCCCTGGAAGAGGTTGTACCAGTTCTCATTCTCCACCGAGTGGTGTTCAAGGGTATTAAAATTCTGTGTGGCTGCCGCTGCGTGGACAGAAGCCATAAACCCGATAGGAGAGCCGGCATAGTGCAGGTTCATGGCTATCCCCTGGCTCTCGGCATAGTCACCGATCCGCTTGGTCTCCAGAATCCCCCCGGAAGAGCCAAGATCCGGGTGCACCAGGTCGACCGCCCGTTTATCAATAATCTCCTTGAAGCCACCCTCCAGACCGAATATATCTTCTCCGGTTTGGGTAGGTGTTGTGGTAGATCCGGTGATCTCTTTCCAGTGGTCGATATACTGCCAGCCGATCAGATCCTCCAGGTAGGCCAGGGTGTACGGTTCGAGACGGCGGGCGATTTTGATGGCTTCGTTCTTGTCAAAATGACCCGTATGATCAATCCCCAGGGGGATTTCATACCCGACCGTATCCCTCATAACACTCACAAATTCCTCTATCACGTCCAGTCCCTTTTCAGTAATCTGAACCCGTGTAAACGGATGGCCGATCTGCCCGTACTCATCATGGGTGGACGAGTACTGACTCTGTAAACGGCGATCCCCTTTCGGCTGATGTTCGCGGGTATTCACCAAGACATCCGATCCACCGATCCGTGAGATCAATTCTATCCCGATATCCATCTTCAGAGCCGTATAACCGGTATCCACACGCGTTTCTTTCATTCGCCGGGCAAAGACATGGGGATCATTGGCACCGGCTGTATCGGCATAAAGGCGGATTCGGTCACGGTATTTCCCACCCAAAAGCTGGTAGACCGGAACCCCGTAAGCTTTTCCTGTCAGATCCCACAGAGCGGTTTCAACCCCGGACACTCCTCCACCCTGACGTCCATGATGGCCAAACTGGCGGATTATTTTAAACAAACGCTCAACATTACAAGGGTTTTCCCCCAATATCCGGCTTTTTAAAAACAAGGCGTATTCCTTGGCACCCCCGTCCCGGACTTCTCCATATCCGGAAATCCCCTGGTTGGTATCAATCCGAATAATCGGACAACGGAAAGGAATCCCGCTGATTTCGGCAATTCGCATATCTGTAATTTCAAGATCCGAGGGACTCGAATTCCGGTTCACTTTATTTGTCAGATGTTCCAACTGGTTTTCATATGAACCCATCAGCAACGGCCCGAGAGTCAATCCTCCCAAACCCGCTTTCTTTAAAAAATTGCGTCGTCCTATTCCTTTCGTATTTCCCATAAGTTTAGTGATTGCTTGCTTTACTGGTTAGTTGTTGTTGCAGAACGTGATAGTATTTTTACAGGATTACTCCCTATTAAATAACAAGTCTGCAAGAGCCTGGCATCCCTCACCTTTGCACGGCCCTGGCTCAATACTACCCCCGCCCTGCAGATGACACACTGTTTACTGATCACTGACTCACTGACACTTGCTCATCCACCGGCAGACGTCCGCCAACAGTCGGATGACACGCTGCTTACTGTAAACTGATCACTGTCACACTGAAAAATCACCATTCCCTCCAGTTCCGTGATTCGGTTTCTATCATGGTTTCGATCGTTGAAACCGCCACTCCAATCTGATTGTGCAGCCGTTGACGGTTTGTCTCAAGCCAGTTATAAAAATCCTCGTTGATATCCTCAGTCCATTGCGTCCCATAAGTTTCTTCTAACGAATACTTGCCTTCCTGGATTCGTTGTTTCCTGAAAGTATCGGTTAAGCGGGTAACTTCTGAACTTAATACAACTCTCTCAGCCAAATGCGGAGGTATAAACAGCACTCCCCCCTCCACGGCCAACACTACATCCCCCGGAAGAACCACTGCCTCACCGATTCGGATCGGAGCGTTGATTGTGGACAGCATCATCTCCTGAAGATAGGATGGATGCCAGGCTTTGACCCAGGCATTGAACCCGTCGATTTCCCGCAATCCCCCCAAATCACGAGCAGAACCATAAAACACCGGGCCGTTGCCGGAGTTCGAATAGATGGCCTGGCCGAGATTATCTCCAATCAGGGTTCCGTCCCTGATTTTACCGAATCCGTCGGCCACATACACATCGCCCTGTTCCAGCATATAGATCGGCCATTGATTCATCGCCCCCCGAAGGCCTTCTTCACTGCCCGACTCACTCAATCTCTCTTCAAGTTCCGGACTTGAGGGCAAAAACGAAGCTGTAAGCGCCCGGCCGGTCATGGGTTGATCGGGAACCATGATCTCCCACTCCCCTTCAAATTTATTGTGGTATCCCGCATTGCGAATTGTACCCCAGGCTTCTTCCAGTGCCACATACTGCATGCGCTCAAGAATGTTGTCGGGCACAAGGGGACGTCCATAGGTATCCCGCTCCCCTTCCCATTCCCGGGTATAGTAGATCACTTGATCCTCCGGTGTCAACTGGACCTGAGCCTGTCCGCTTTTAACGATAAACAAAAACAATCCGGCAAGGAGCAGAGTACAAAACAGAACTTTTTTCATGATTCGGTTTTAAAATTCGGTTTGACTGGAAACTGGGGCCTGGTTCAAAACGAGCTCTTTCAGGAACCGATATCCTCCCGCCACTCCCATCATCCCATCTTTCCCTATGGTTGCAAAAACAGACGCCAGGTTTGAATGCTACCGCAATCGCCGGCAAACTTTAACAAAATGGACAGGTTCCTCGGAACTGCTCCGACAGTGAGAATATAAATAATCATCTGGGAACTCCTAACTCCAGATTCATTCATCATGGATAGCGGTGGCACATCATCACAGACTCCTCGCGCCGTGTTAATCCAGTGTTGTGAGGGTTGACGCAGGAGTTTTTTATTTCTGGCAATGTGAAAAACAGGCGTATAACGGTGGCTGCGAGATTATTTTTGAATCTGCCAGCCGGCGGAATCTCGCATAAATAAGGTTGACGCGGCACTCATCACTCGTACCGGAGGCTGTCAATCGGATCGAGCTGGGAAGCCTTGAATGCCGGGTAGACGCCGAACAGTACCCCCACGACGGTCATAATGAGGACGCCCCCCAGGGCAGCTCCCCATGGGAAGACGATGCTTGATTCCAGCCAGAGAGCTGCTGCGTTCCCGATCAATATACCGAATAGAATCCCAATGACTCCCCCGATCTGACAAATTGCAATCGACTCCAATAAAAACTGAAAGGTAATCGCCTTTTTGGTTGCTCCCACTGCTTTTCGGACTCCAATCTCCCGGGTACGCTCACTTACGGATACAAGCATGATATTCATAACCCCAATTCCGGCTCCCAGTAGAGCAATTCCCCCCACAACAAATCCGACCAGGTACAGAATCCCGGTAAATTGTTCAAACACACCGGAAAGGGATTCATTGGTTTCGATTTCAAAATCATTTGCATCCCCCGGGGCAACCTTGCGAATGGTTCGCATGACCCCGGTCAGCTCGTCAATCGCCTCTTCAAGGACAGCAATCGAACGTGCCTGTACCTGGATAGATATATTGCGGTCACGTCCGTAAACCCGCATGAGTGTGGTGTAGGGCATGAGCACAAAACGATCGAGCGACTGGCCAAATACATTTCCACGTGCTTTGGTGACTCCTATCACGGTATAGGGGCGCCCGTCTACCCGGATCGTTCTTCCAACCGGGTTTTCAACCGGAAAAAGGGTGTTGGCTATATCTGCACCAATAATAGCAAGCGGGCGTGCATAATCGAGGTCTTCGGGTTGGAAATTGCGTCCCTCGGCAATATCAAAAGCATTGTTTGACAGGTAATGTTCGTTGGACCCCCGGACCGAAACATTCGGCTCCGTCTCACGATCCTCATAGCTGATGTGAGTCGTAGTAAAACTGGTATTGGGGCCTACTCGCTCAGCGATCCTCGTCCGCTCATCAAGCTCTTCCATCTGCCGAAAAGTGACATCCTGGCGATTCCGGTAGATTTCCCAATCATTCCCCATGTTAATGGCAGGATATTTGGAAACTGTGATCACATCTCCTCCCATCAGGCTGAGAGTATCCTTAAAGTAGGTATCCAGAACCAAAACGGCTGTATTGGCGCTGATAATGGCAAACACACCTACAGAAATCGCCAACAGTGTTAGAGAGGAACGAAGCTTATTCGCCCGGATGGAATCAAATGCCTGAACAAAAACTTCAAGAAATCTCATGACCGGTCAGGGTGTAGGGTTACGATTAAAAGTGAAAAGTGAGAACACAGAAGTAAAAAGGGGTTTGCGAAAGATTTTTGGCTCTCATTCAGAAACAATTTCATGGATAAAACAGGGGTATATAACCTTCTGCTAAATAACAAATTATCAATTAAGGAATTCGTGATCGATATCCAGGATATCTCTCGCCCATACCCTTACACCAAACATCTTCTCAGTTCTGCCTCACCGTTCTATTCATATCTCAGGGATTCGATCGGGTCGGATTTCGCGGCCTTCCGGGCCGGAAGCAATCCAAATAGCAATCCGATAAAAGTACAAATCAGGACGGCATTCAAGACGGTTGTCCAATCCATATAAGCAACAAAGAATTGATTGATTAACTCTGTAACCCCAATGGAAAACAGTACACCGATCAGTCCGCCAAAGATGCAGATCACAATCGCCTCAATCAGAAACTGCATGAGAATTTCCCATGACTTGGCCCCGACCGCCTTGCGAATTCCGATTTCGCGGGTCCGCTCTCTAACTGAGACAAACATGATATTCATGACCCCGATTCCCCCTACGAACAAGGCAAGGCCGGTAAGAAAGATCCCGATCCCGTAGATCACAACTTTCATGGAACTGAACTCCTCCTCAAACATAGCCGGCTTGTTGATTGCAAAATCATTATCCTCCATCGGGTCAAGTCGCCGGATCTGCCTCATGATCCCTTCTATTTCATATTCACCTTCTATAGCTGTTTCGTCATCCGGAAACTGGACCGTCAGACGCAAGCCGGATCTCAAGCCAAACAGGTTTCGGTAGGTTTGCAATGGAATCAGAATCCGGTTATCCATATCCTCCAAGCCCAGAAAACTACCCTGTTTTTCCAGGGTCCCTACGACCGTAAAACGCTGGCCGCGGATTCGAATGATTTTACCGAGCGGTTCTTCATTCAGAAATAGCGATTCGACGACACTTGCCCCCAGTACTACGACCCTCGCTGCCTGTTCGTCTTCAGATTCTGAAAAGAAACGTCCCCGTTCAATATCAAAACCTCCGATATCATAAGTCGAGGCACTCATACCGTTAATATTCACATCATTGATATCCCGGTCGCGATACCTCGCAAAACTGCTGGTGAAGGCAGCAGCGGAAACGACACTTGCCAGCCGGCTTCTATCGCGGATCTGGTCCATATAGTCAAGGTCCAACTCCTTGCGGTTACGATATTCCCACCACTTGTACTCACCCCCTCCCAGGCCCCAAGGCCACTTTTCCACGTAAACCACATTCCGGCCCAGCATATCCATGCTTTCCTCAAAACTTCGGTCCACACCGTCGGTCACCGTATTCATGGCGGTGACGGATACGATCCCGATCACAATACAGGTAGTCGTCAGTATTGCCCTGGTTTTATTACTCCAAATAGCATGAAGGGCAATTTTTATCCCCTCTTTTATGCTGATATAAATTCTGTACATTCGGAAGTCCGGATAAGGGTTCGAAACGCATTACGAGGAGGCTTTGCAAAATTAGGGATTTTGTTCAAGGTCAAGGCCAGAGGGAGATTGAAACCGCAGTATATTTCAATATTCGAGAATTTCAATCGACCGATAACGCCGACATTGGGCAAAAGACCTGTTTTACAAAGCCTCCTACGAGAAAAGATGCAAAAACGTTACACTAAATTCATAAATAGTTATTCATTACCTTAAAAAGGTCCGTTAATTTCAATCAATAAGAAGGCTTTGCAAAACCAAGATTTTTGTTCAAGTTCAAAGCCAGTCCGCCAGCCGGCGGATTAAAACCACAGCATATTATGCATATGTGAGGATTTTAAAATCCCGATAATGTGG
>JBBDNC010000024.1:0-7250 GCA_040877875.1 Balneolaceae bacterium
GCGGATATGGATCAATCCAGGATCTTGGCGACGACTCCGGCTCCGACCGTCCGGCCACCCTCGCGAATGGCAAACCGCAGGCCTTCTTCCATCGCAACCGGCTGAATCAAACTCACATTCAACTTCACATTGTCGCCCGGCATCACCATCTCCACACCGTCGGGAAGCTCACACTCGCCCGTCACATCCGTCGTACGGAAATAAAACTGCGGACGATATCCCTTGAAAAACGGCGTATGACGTCCGCCTTCATCCTTGCTCAATACATACACCTCACACTCAAACTTCTTGTGCGGGGTGATCGACCCCGGCTTGCACAAAACCATGCCCCGTTCAAGCTGCTCCTTTTGAATCCCGCGCAAGAGAATCCCGGCGTTGTCGCCCGCCTGCCCCTCATCGAGCATCCGGCGGAACATCTCAATACCCGTCACCACACTCTTCATCGGCTGCTCGACAATCCCGACAATCTCCACCTCGTCGTTCAGGTTAATCACGCCCCGTTCAATCCGGCCCGTGGCCACCGTCCCGCGGCCGGTAATCGAAAATACATCCTCAACCGGCATCAAAAACGGCTTGTCTACATCCCGATCCGGCGTCGGAATCGTCTCATCGACCGCCTTCATCAATTCCAAAATCGTCTCTTCGGCATCCGCATCACCGTTCAACGCGTTCAGCGACGAGCCCTGGATGACCGGAATGTTGTCGCCGTCAAACTCATAGGAGCTCAGCAGCTCGCGGACTTCCAGTTCCACCAGCTCCAGCAGCTCCTCATCGTCCACCAAATCCGTCTTGTTCATATAGACCACAATCTGAGGAACACCGACCTGGCGGGCCAGCAAAATATGCTCGCGCGTTTGCGGCATCGGTCCGTCGGTCGCCGCCACCACCAAAATCGCCCCGTCCATCTGCGCCGCACCGGTCACCATGTTCTTCACATAATCGGCGTGACCCGGACAATCCACATGCGCATAGTGGCGCGCATCGGTTTCATACTCCACGTGAGCCGTGGCAATGGTTATCCCCCGCTCACGTTCCTCGGGGGCATTGTCAATGTCGGCAAACTGCTTGGCCACTCCGCCAAAATGCTTGGCCATCACCGTCGTGATCGCCGCCGTCAGGGTCGTCTTGCCGTGATCAACGTGTCCAATCGTGCCAATATTCACATGCGGCTTACTCCGCTCAAATTTCTCTTTTGCCATGGTTCTACAGGTTTAGATTATTTTTGTTCTTCTATGATTTCCAGTGCTTTGCTTTCAGGCACTTCCGAATACTCGGCAAATTCCATAGAGTAAGCGGCCCTGCCCTGGCTCAACGATCTGAGATCCGTTGAGTAACCAAACATTTCCGAAAGGGGTACCTTTGCTCGTACAACAGATCCTTCCGGGTTGTTATCCATCTTACCGATAATTCCTCTTCGCCCGTTAATATCACCGATTACATCCCCCATGTACTCTTCGGGAGTTGTAATTTCCACATCCATAATCGGTTCCAGTAACTTTGGAGCAGCTTTTTTCGCAGAATTCCGAAATGCAGTACGGGCACAAAGCTCAAAGCTGAATGCGTCAGAATCCACATCATGATAGGCACCGTCATAAAGGCGGACTCCAATATTCTGGACCGGATAATTCGCCTGAATACCCGCCTGCATGGATTCGCGGAATCCTTTTTCCACCGAGGGGATAAATTCCTTGGGAATATTCCCTCCCACAATTTCATTGATAAACTTAAAGCCTTCGCTCATGGTTACCTTCTTGTCATCCTCTTCGAACTGCTCGAAGTGATCAATCGGGCCAATTTCAAATTCCATATCGGCGAATTTACCCCGGCCGCCGGTCTGTTTCTTGTAAATCTCACGGTGGGTAACCGGTTTCGATATCGTTTCCCTGTAAGAAACCTGCGGGGCACCGACATTCGCCTCAACTTTAAATTCACGCTTGAGCCGGTCCACAATAATTTCAAGGTGAAGTTCACCCATTCCGGCAATGGTTGTCTGACCGGTTTCTTCATCGGTCTTCACTTTAAAGGTCGGATCTTCCTCGGCGAGTTTAACCAGGCCGGCGGTCAGTTTCTCGGCATCCGCCTTGGATTTGGGTTCGACGGCAAGCTTGATCACCGGTTCCGGGAAAGAAATTTGCTCAAGGATAATCGGACTGTCAACGTCACAAAACGTATCACCGGTATGGACTTCCTTCACTCCAACGGCAGCGGCAATATCACCTGCGCGAACAACATCAATATCTTTCTTGTCGTTGGCATGCATCTCCAGCAGGCGGCCGATCCGTTCCCTTTTTCCGGTCGTCGCATTATAGATATAAGACCCCTTCTCCAGCGTACCCGAATAGACCCGAAAAAAAGTCAGCTTGCCGACATAAGAATCCGTCATGATTTTAAAAGCAAGTGCGGAAAACGGCTCGCTTACATCCGGCTTGCGGATCAATTTCTTCTCCGGATCATTCGGATCCAGGCCATTCACCGGCTCGACATCGAGGGGACTCGGCAGGTATTCAATCACTTTATCGAGCAGAATCTGAACCCCCTTATTCTTCAGGGCGGTTCCACACAGGACAGGGGTAATATCCCTTGCAAGCGTAGCCATGCGGATCGCACCTTCAATCTCCTCTGCACTGATTTCCTCTTCCATAAGATATTTTTCCATGAGGGAATCGTCATGATCGGCGATCGATTCAATCATGATCTTATGATACTCTTCAGCCCGCTCACGCAACTCGTCCGGGATTTCAATTTCTTCATATTTGGCTCCGAGCGATTCATCGTCCCAGACGATCCCTTTCATATTAATCAGGTCCACAACACCACGGAAATCATCTTCCGACCCGATCGGGATTTGAATGGGGATCGGGTTGGCCTTGAGCTTTTCCCTCATTTGCTCAATTACATTATAAAAATCGGCTCCCGTACGATCCATTTTATTCACAAATGCCATTCTTGGCACTTTGTATTTGTTCGCCTGACGCCATACGGTTTCAGACTGGGGCTGGACTGCACCCACCGAACAAAATACGGCAATGGCTCCATCCAATACCCGCAGGGAACGTTCCACCTCTACCGTAAAATCCACGTGACCCGGAGTATCAATAATATTGATCCGGTGATCTTTCCACATGCAATGAGTTGCAGCAGAAGTAATCGTTATCCCCCGCTCCTGTTCCTGTTCCATCCAGTCCATCGTGGCAGCGCCGTCATGAACCTCTCCCATCCTGTGGCTTCGGCCGGTATAAAATAAAACCCGTTCCGTTACAGTCGTCTTCCCGGCATCTATATGCGCCATGATCCCGATATTCCGGGTCCGCTTCATGCGGTCAATAATTTTCGGATCAACTTTTGTCGTTACTTCTGACATCGTCTTCTAAATCGTTTTAAGCTTTCGTTTAATCTATTTTTCATCATTTAAAACCTGAAATGTGCAAAAGCCTTGTTCGCTTCAGCCATTCGGTGCGTTTCATCTTTCTTTCTCACCGCTCCCCCCTCATTATTGGCAGCATCCATCAATTCCTTGGAAAGCCGGAGCGCCATGGACTTATCATTCCTGGAGCGTGAACCTTTTATAATCCATCGAATACTTAAGGCTGTTCCGCGCTCTGAACGAACTTCCACAGGCACCTGGTAGGTCGCCCCCCCGACCCGGCGGGATCGCACTTCAACTACCGGTGTCGAATTACTCATCGCATTTTTAAACACATCAATCGGGTTTTCACCCGTTTTCTCTTCAATAATCTCAAATGCCTGATATAAAATTTTTCGTGCAACATTCTTTTTCCCGTCACGCATCAGGCTGTTGATAAATCGCGTGACCATTTTATCTTCAAATACCGGATCCGCTTGAACATCTCTTTTTTCTGCTGTTCTTCTACGCATATCAGTTATCGGTTGATGTCTACATTCCTTGTTCTTTAATAGAGGGCCTTGCA
Organism: Balneolaceae bacterium; assembly: GCA_040877875.1. Lineage (GTDB taxonomy): Bacteria > Bacteroidota > Rhodothermia > Balneolales > Balneolaceae > JBBDNC01. The sequence goes on from JBBDNC010000024.1 coordinate 3,930, forward strand.
AAACTGTTGTTTAGCTCAATCTCGGCATTTTCGCGAATTCGAAATCCTCATTTATGTCTAATAAACTGCGGTTCCGAATTCGCTCAGGCTTTGATATTGAACAAAACCCCTGGTTTTTCAATACCCTCTAATAATCAATTGAGATAGCAAAACGGTGAAAGCAAAAAACTTTGTTAGCTGCGTGAGTACATAATTGTGCGTCTCACGTTCTGCCTTTTCAATTCTTTTCAGCTCATCTCGGTCTCTTTGTACCATACAAACTGCGACCCTGCTTCCGGTCCTCAACACCGGCAGTATCCAGTGTGCCGCGAACAATATGATAACGTACACCCGGTAAATCCTTCACCCGGCCTCCCCGGATCAGCACAATACTGTGTTCCTGTAAATTGTGTCCCTCGCCAGGTATGTATGCGGAAACTTCAATACCATTCGTTAAACGCACACGAGCTACCTTTCGAAGCGCTGAATTCGGCTTCTTGGGAGTCGTTGTATAGACCCGGACACAAACTCCCCGCTTTTGCGGACAGTTCTGAAGCGCAGGAGCAGTTGTTTTGCTCGTCTTGCTTTTTCTACCTTTTCGAATTAATTGCTGTATTGTAGGCACGTACTTTACCAATTTGAGTTTCGTGAAATCAAGAGCTTGAAAAGTTAATTATTTTTATGGTAAGATTGCAACCTATATGAACATTTTATTTTTTCTTTCTCTAAAAAGATTGAAATAATGAAAATACAGGGAAATAGACTCCCTATATATTCGATTTAATATATTAACAGTTATATATCAATATATCACTTTTGAAGTTAACCGAACTCCCCAAACTAAGCACTAAACGCGCAGAGGCTCTCCAAAAGCACGGGATTCATACCCCGGAGGATCTTCTGATGTTGTTTCCGCACCGTTATATCGACCGGACCCGAATCAAACCGATCGGTGAACTTCAGGGGCAAGAAGAATCGGTAACGGTGGTGGGCCGTGTCAGCCAGGTCTATGAAACCGGCCGCGGGAAAAGAAAAAGACTCGAGGTCGTCATCGAAGATGACACAGCTCCACTCAAGGGAGTATGGTTTCGTGGCACGGGGTATTTTAAAAAAATATTCAGGCACGGATCAACGGTTGCGTTTTTCGGCAGTGTTAAACGCTACGGGAATTCACTCACCATGGCCCATCCCGAAGTGGATTCGCTTGAATCACCCGATGAAATCGAATCCCTGCAGCGCATCGTCCCCGTTTACCCCGGCAACAAGGATTTTTCCAAAGCCTATATTACTCATAAACTGATTCACCTCTGGATTCAAACGATTCTGAAAAAGAGGGAACCCGCCGAGTTCCTGCCGGATGATATTCGAAATGAGTTGTCCCTTCCGGAACGCGCGAAGGCGTTCAGAATGATTCATCAGCCGGAAACCCTGGAGGAAACCCGGAAAGCCCTGACACGTTTCAAATTTGAGGAATTGTTCCTGTTTGAATTAAGTATGGGACGAATCAAACTCAAGTACCTGGAAAAAAATAAAGGACGGGCGTTTAAAACCGTCGGGAATCTCACCCAAACATTTTTCAGGGACCACCTTCCTTTTTATCTGACCGGCGGACAAAAGTCTGCGCTCTCAGATATTAAAAATGATCTGGCCTCCGGGTATCAGATGCACCGGCTGATCCAGGGGGATGTCGGATCCGGAAAAACAATTGTGGCAATTGGCGCCCTGCTGATGGCCCTGGACCATGACTGCCAGACTTTGTTTATGGCTCCGACTGAAATCCTCGCCGAACAGCACTATCACACGCTGTCAAACTTCCTGTCCCCCATGGATGTAAATATCCGCCTTCTCACCGGCGGGCAAAACAAAAAATTGCGTCACGATCTTCTAACTTCCATCGAGGGAGGAAGTTGCCAGATTACGGTGGGAACCCATGCGATTATCCAGGAACAGGTTCGTTTCCATAATCTGGGCCTTGCAGTGATCGATGAACAACACCGCTTCGGAGTCAAACAGCGTGCTGAAATTCTGAACAAGGGAGACCGGCCCCATTTACTGGTCATGTCAGCGACTCCCATCCCCCGTTCCCTGGCTCTGACGATGTATAGTGATCTGGATATCTCGACGATTGGGGATATGCCCGAGGGACGCAAACCGGTAAAAACAGCTATCCGGACCGATAAAAAACGTGAGGAAGTGTATCGATTCGTCAGGGAAAATGTAGAGGAGGGTGGCCAGGTCTATATTGTCTACCCGCTGATTGAAGAATCCGAAGCCATGGACCTGAAGGATGCCACCCTGGGTTTCGAAAAATTAAAAAAACGTTTTCCTGATCTGAATATCGGACTGATCCACGGACGCATGAAACGAGAGGACAAAGAATCAAGGATGAAAGAATTTCATGAGGGAAACATCCAGATCCTCGTCTCCACAACCGTTATCGAAGTGGGCGTTGACGTCGCCAATGCGAATGTGATGATCATTGAACATGCCGAGAGGTTCGGACTGTCCCAGCTTCACCAGTTGCGCGGCCGAATCGGACGCGGGAAACGTCAAAGCTACTGTATCCTGATGCCCGCCCAAAAAACAGGTAAAGCAGCCCGCTTCCGCCTGAATAAAATGATTGAAACGAATGACGGGTTTGAAATCGCCGAAGCGGACTTGAAACTCCGGGGGCCGGGGGATTTCCTCGGAACCAAACAAAGCGGCCTGCCCGAATTCCGGTACGCGGATATCGTTGAAGATCAGTGGCTGCTCGCCCAGGCTAAACAAAAGGCCTGGGAGTTAATGGACCGGGATCCCGATCTCACTGAACCCGGGTATAAAAACCTTAAGAAGGTTTTCGAACCTTACTTTAAAGAACGGGCCGTATTCTTTGGCCTCGGATAATTTTTTTTCAGGGTGTTCAACTCATTGATTTCAAATAGTGAACGTGGAAACAGTAACAGACGACAAACCGGAATTTGATCAGGGGCTTTCGAATGGCACGATCACTTCTTACCTGGAAAAGAACCGGCAGGCTGGATACTCGAGGGCCTTCCCTATATCGAACGACCCGAGATGACCGAAACGGACTATTGGCGTGTTAACCATAAGATATGGGTTAAGTTAAAGAGGTCTATGCTTCTGGCAATACACTCCTTTGTGATCCCACGCATCGACCTCGGAGCGCTCTTTTTTTATTTCTCGAAGCAAAAATATCTAAACCTGGACCCATAAGATTTGAATTGACACGACACCAGCTTCCAATGGTGGAATAACAAAAAAATGATCTGAGAGAGGCAACCCCTCGAAGGAATTCCCTGTATAGCTTATATACAACCAAGGGCTGACTCTGCTTGACAA
>JBBDNC010000025.1:0-1381 GCA_040877875.1 Balneolaceae bacterium
CACAAGAGTGTGAAAACGACTATGATTTATACCCATGTACTGAACAAAGGTGGACACGGAGTGAAGAGCCCTTTGGATAGCATGTAATGGGCAACGGCAAGAATTCGGAATAAGGTCTGCGATATGACAAATCGCGTAAATCGTGAATTGTGATAGTACCCCAAACGCAGGTTAAATGGGTATGTTTACACACGTAATGTTACAATTATTATATTTTATCAAAGGTGGTTTAATTCCCCGAACCCACTGGATCTGAAAGAATTATAAAACTCCGAAAGCGTATAATATGAATGGTCGCGGGTGGGGAAGACGCTATGAATTTAACTATCCGTATGTCCTCTTTCTTATCATTCCTCGTGATCCCTGACTTTCAATTAAATGATTACACACTTTTACTTCAGTGTCTGTATTTTACGGGGGAACCATAACCCTCAATTCCAGAAACAATGCAAACCATTCTCGGCTCGGGCGGTGCCATTGGTACTGAACTGGCGAAGGCTCTTAGTACCTACTCGGACAAGATCAGGCTGGTCAGCCGAAACCCGAAAAAGGTGAATAGCACGGATGAACTTGTTTCGGCTGATCTGACAGACCCTGAATCGACAAAACAAGCGGTTAGTGGTTCGTCGGTCGTTTATCTGACTGTCGGCCTTCCGTATGAATTGAAAACCTGGAGAACGGTTTGGCCTTTGCTCCTCGAAAATGTGATCGAAGCCTGTAAACTTCATGACGCCCGCCTCGTATTTTTTGATAACATCTATATGTACGATCCGGAGTCTCTCGACGGAATGACTGAAAAAACGCCTCTGAATCCATCAAGCGAAAAGGGTAAAGTCCGGGAAAAACTGCACCGGATGATTTTCGACGAAGTGGAAGCCGAAAATCTCACGGCACTTATTGCCCGGTGTGCGGATTATTATGGTCCCTCGATCCAGCAGACGAGCCTGCTGACGGAAACTGTTTTTAAAAACCTGGCCAATGGAAATCGAGCTGTTTGGATGGGTTCGGCCGATTACAAGCACTCTTTTACTTATACGCCCGATGCCGGCAGGGCGACGGCACTTCTGGGTAATTCCCGGGATGCGTTTAACCAGGTCTGGCATCTGCCGACGGCCTCGAATCCGCCTACAGGGAAAGAGTGGATTTCATTGATTGCCAAAGAGATGGAGGTAGAACCTAAATATTTTGTTATGTCGAATTGGATGATCAAAATAGCCGGATGGTTTGTACCGTTGATGAGGGAATTGTCGGAAATGGTGTACCAGTTCGATCGGGATTATGTGTTTGACAGCCACAAGTTTGAAGAACGGTTTGATTTCCGCCCGACGCCATACCAGGAGGGGGTCAAAGAGGTAGTTGCTGCGGATTATCAAAACCGGAA
>JBBDNC010000026.1:0-1380 GCA_040877875.1 Balneolaceae bacterium
TATGGAGATCTTGCCTCTTATGGACATCCTTTTCTTCAAACCCCTCATCTGGATAAATTCGCAGAACAAGGTGTGAGAATGACTGATATGCACTCGGCGGGTACGGTTTGTTCCCCTTCAAGAGCCTCAATTCTTACAGGGAGGAATCCCTACCGGATCGGATTCTACAATATTGCCGGCACTGCCGGAACTACCTTTCCCAAAGATGAAATTACAATTGCACATTTGTTGAAAGAATCCGGATATGATACGGCCTATTTTGGCAAATGGCACCTGTCAAGCCTGGAGTCCGATGATGAGGTGAGTGTTAATGAGACGGGGTTTGATTACTCCTTTGCTACCTCTCGCAATGCATTCGACGGGCCTGCCCCCCCTAAAAATCCGGGCAAGTTTGTCAGAAACGGCGAACCGGTCGGCCAAGTAGAAGGTTGGTACGTCGATATCATTGTGGAAGAGGCTACCCGATGGGTTGAGGGCAGAGAAGACAAGGAAACCCCTTTCTTTATGATTGTTGCTGCTCATGAACCCCATACTCCTATTGCTCCCCCTGAAAAATACTCTCAACTTTATGATAACGAGAGAGTTGATGAGATGGAAAAAAAGATTAAGTATGGTGGTGTTCCCAGGCCGCCATGAGATATATTGAAATATAAGAAAGAGTATTACGGTACGATCACACAGATCGATGATGCCTTTGGAAACCTTATGCAATTCATTGATAAGCAGGGGTTACAAGACAATACACTGGTAGTGTTTACCAGTGACAATGGCCCGGAGTATGCGCATGCGGGGCCATCTATAAGAGATACATCTTTTGGCACCCCGGGAAACCTCAGGGGGATGAAGCGGTTCGCCTACGAAGGCGGGCACCGTGTGCCGGGCCTGGCCCGTTGGCCGGGTCATATTCCTGCGGGAATTGTCAGCGATAAATTGTTTAACGGGACTGATTTTCTGCCTACAATCAGTCATTTAGCCGGTGTCAATATCCCCACGGACAGGACAATAGATGGAGTGGATGCATTTAATGCCTTTTTAAATAAGGATTACCACAGAGAACACCCCCCCATGTGGTTTTTCCCGGCTAGGCGTATTTTACCGGCTCACGTGCCGAATATTCCCCATATGGCTATGCGTTATGGAGATTATAGCTTGATTGGATACTTATCGCCAGAACGATCTCAGAAAAGTCAATTTTCAGGAGATAGTGGTGGGATTGACTGGATCAAAACGGCTGTTCCGGCCACTTTTGAACTTTACAATTTAAAAGATGATGTGGAACAGAATATAAATCTGGCAGATCGTGAATATGAAACATTGATTAAACTAATTCCCATCATGCAACGACGTTGGATTGATATTCGCGATGATGGGCCTTGGTGG
>JBBDNC010000027.1:0-7152 GCA_040877875.1 Balneolaceae bacterium
ATTGGGCAAAAAGACGCTCATTTTTTGAACACGCAGTGATTTTGCAAAGCCTTCTGAGAATAACTTATAAACATTCAATAGCCATCCGTCCGACGGCGAATCACCCTTTAAAAGATACAACATATCTTTTGCGATTGACATCAAACTTTTCATACCTGCAATTTCGGTTCAGGTCTTCTCTGGCCGTGTTCTGGATCCTTTTTCTGTCCGCCCTGGTGAGTTGCGGACAGCAGGACGACCAACGGGAGTTCGAGCGTGAAGCCTACAGTTCCCCTGAAAATTTCACTGAGACCCAAAACGGCCACGAAATTGTTCGGGAGGACCCGGACGACTGGCGTATTGCTCCTTTTTTTGAGGGTTTGGTTGATGAAGTCACCCCGGCATGGCCCAACCCGGTACAGTCGACCGATGCAGTTAACCTCCAGGTGACATTATCAGGCACACAATCTGTAATGGGATTTACTCTGTATCCTTTGGACCCTGAAACCGGCGAACTTAGAGCCCCAATATTTGATGACCAGGGAACCCATGACTTCGGGATTTTATCCATTCAGTTCAATGCGAACGAACTATTCGAATTCACCAATCCCGAGAGCAGAGTAGACCTGTATCGCGTGGTCTTATTTGACCGTAATGGGAACATAATCAGTTATGGAGATATCATGGTCAACTGATTTTTTCTACTCCTCCCCCCAACGGACCGGTTACCGACTTCGGGTATCGGCTGACTTACCGACTCAACATCCAGGAAGCCGTAACCTGCGAGTGAATCTCTTTGGCTTTCATATCCTCACACTCTATCTTTTCTAACCCGGATATCTCACGAAGTCAAAAATTGCTGAGGGCAAGGTGGAGAATTTCTGTTCCGAAAAACTGACTTTAATATGAACCCTTTATGAAACTTACTGCCACCGAGCGTCACATACTCAGTTTTTTAATCTACCCCGAATCCTTTCATCAGCTTTTGGAAGAATCGGGATTGCAAAGAGGCTCTCTTCGAGCAGATTTAATGCATCTCGTCAGTCATGGATATATTGAAGTCTACCTTGCCGACCAAGAGACGCTCGTCTCCCCCTTTTATGATACAGACAACATGGAACAATTTTCCTATAAAGCTACCAAGACAGGGATAAACGCCATAAGGCAATATGCAGTTTGAAACTGAACTCAAGGACAAAAATCATACAGTGCTTCTGAATGAAGATTTAACAGAAGCTAAAGTGAACGAAAATACGTTTGCTGTACATTGGACCCGGCAGCCTCACGGCCGAATCCTGTTAAGAATGGGGAACGAACTTTACAAAATTGACAACGTCAAAATAGAGGGTCAGAAAGTAACGTTTACAGTTAACGGGCACTGGAACACGGTAGTTGTCAAGGATGAACAGGAGCTTTTGCTTGAACGGCTCGGGTTTAAAACGCATACCGTCATTTCTGCAGGAAGGGTACGTGCACCGATGCCGGGCAAGATTCTCGAAATCAGAGTCAAACAAGGGGATCAGGTGGAACCGGGCGACCCGGTAGTCATTCTCGAAGCCATGAAAATGGAAAATGAACTAAAATCACCTGTCGCCGGAATCGTTGAGACTGTAGACGTACAGGTCAATGAGTCCGTTGACAAAAATCAAACACTTATAGAAATAAAACCACGTGGATAAATTTATCATAGAAGGCCCCACTCCTTTGCAAGGTACCATCCCAATCAGTGGATCTAAAAATGCAGCCCTGCCTTTGATGGCAGCCTCCCTTCTTGCCGATGGACCCACAACAATTTCTTATGTCCCGAAGCTGAAGGATATCTATACATTCAATAATGTGTTACGGGCAACAGGTACACAGGTCGATTTTAATGAAGAGTCCAATGAACTGTCGATTGACCCTTCTTCACTCACAAGGAATGAAGCTCCGTATGAACTGGTTCGAAAAATGCGTGCTTCGTTCTACATGCTGGGAGCTTTGTTCGGAAGATGCGGAAAAGCACGCGTCTCCCTCCCCGGAGGGTGTGCCTGGGGACCCCGTCCGGTTGACCTTCACCTGAAGGGGATGCAGGCCATGGGAATCGAAATAGGCCTTGATGAAGGATATGTAGTCGCCAATTCACAAAACAAATACGTGAGAGGAGGCAGCTTTACACTCAATCCAAGTAGTGTGGGAGCGACCATCAATCTTGTACTGGCCGCTGTTTTGAGAGCTGATCATTTCACCCTTTACAATGCTGCCAAAGAACCTGATGCCGTACTACTGTGCAAGGCTCTCCGGAAAATGGGAGCGGATATCGATGGTATCGGGACAGATACCCTTACGGTCAGAAAAGTCGGTATGCTGGAAAATCAGAAGCTAAGAAATGCACCCGACCGGATTGAAACGGGAACCTTTATGATCGCTTCAGCCATGATGCCGGATTCCGAAGTGACCCTGACCGATTGTAAACCTGAAGATCTGGGATACTTTCCGGATGCGTTTAATAGAACCGGGGCATCCGTACACACAGAAACGGATAAAATTCACATCAAAGCACCTGACAGGTTGCCCGCCCTTTCCGTAAAAACGGAAACTTATCCGGGTTTCCCGACGGATTTACAAGCTCAATGGGCTACGATGATGACCCAGGCCGAAGGAACCTCCAGGGTGACTGACACTATCTATTTTGACCGGTTCAGTTATGTCCCCGAATTAAAACGTCTCGGGGCCGAAATGCAAGTCCATAAAAACACCGTAACGATACACGGTAAATCGAAGCTTGAAGGAGCTTCCGTAATGAGTACGGACCTTCGCGCAAGTGTAAGCCTGGTACTGGCCGGGATGGTTGCCCGAGGAAAGAGCGAAGTGTTACGCGTTTATCACCTGGATCGTGGCTATGAGGGGCTTGAGAAAAAGCTGAATGCTGTTGGAGCACGGATTGAACGGGTCCAGGCAAACGATTAGTGTGCTGTACCGGACATCAAATACCGAATTTGAAATGGTAAACGAAAAGAGAACATCAACATCCTTATTTTTTACAAACTTTCTACTATATTGAAAGGAGATGGATTCAATGTCCCCGGAACGATTTGTAAAGATCTTAAAATATTGTTTTTAAAAGTTTTATATACTTTATACCGGCTTTATTTGTGGTTTGATGTTGCGCTCAGTCGCAAGCCGGATAGACGTACATTTCCACAGGACATCGTTCTAAATACTCATCCATCCCCTATTTTTAACAGGAATTTTAATTACGCTCGTCTATGCTCTGCGTCTTATCCTGTCAGATCGACTTGTAATGAAGTTGGAAAAATCTTGATTAGCGGTATAATCACACCTTTGAAATTGTGGCAGAGTGACGTGTGTACGAAATTTGCATATCTGCATGAAGAATCAAATTATTATCCACTCCTCGGGCAAACAGACCCGAATAGCACTTATAGAAAATGGTGAATTAGCACAATTATTTATTGAATCGGAAGACAACCAACGCACCGTTGGCGATATTTACATTGCCCGTGTACACAAAGTTATGAGTGGCATTCGGGCGGCATTTATCGATGTTGGTATGCAAAAAGATGCATTTCTTCACTTTTCCGATGCAGGCGATCACCTCGGGTCATATTTAAAAATGCTGAACGGTGAGAACAGCATCAGCAAACATGCCCAAAAACAACTCGATAAGTTTGATAAGCTGTCAAACTACGATAAACAGATCCTGGCGGGTAAATTACTCCAGTCGGATCAGCGCCTTCTGGTCCAGATTGTTAAAGAGCCTATCGGGTCGAAAGGCCCTCGTGTCTCCACGGATATTACGATCGCCGGACGGTTTTTGGTTCTCATTCCGATGGGACAATACATAGCCGTCTCCCGGAAAATCAGCAATTATAAAGAGCGCCGCCGTCTGAAAAGTGTAGTCGGTTCCATGCTTCCTGACGGTTTTGGAGTCATTATCCGGACTGTTGCAAAGGGTCAGGATAAACAGGCCCTGGAAGATGACATGCGAAATGTCTTGAAAAAGTGGGAGAAGATACTAAACAAGCTTGAAACGGCTAAACCTCCTGCCCTTCTCTACAAGGATCTGGATATGACCGAGAGCTTGGTTCGTGACCTGTTTGCAAAAAATTACGACCGTGTTCTCATTGATGATTATACACTCTACAAATCCATTAAGGAGTACGTCTCACAGATTGCCCCCAAAATGGTTCCCAATGTCCAACTCTACAAGGACCGGGAACATATCTTTGACCATGTTAACATCTCTGAGGATGTGAATTCCATCTTTAGTCCCCGGGTAAGAATGAACTCCGGCGGATACCTGATTTTTGAACAGACCGAAGCCATGTATGTGGTAGATGTAAACTCCGGTCCCTATGCAGCCAAACAGAAACAAGAAGACAATTCACTGAAAACCAATCTTGAAGCTGCCCGTGAAATTGCCAAGCAATTGAGGTTACGGGATATCGGCGGTATCATAGTTGTTGACTTCATCGATCAGCGGGATGATAAAAACCGAAAAAAAGTTTACGACGAATTAAAAAAGGAATTCAAAAAAGATCAGGCAAAGACCAATGTAATCGGTATGAGCGATTTTGGCCTGGTTCAGATCACACGCCAGAGGATCCGGCCGAGTGTGGTCAACTCCGTCTCAAAAGTCTGTCCGATGTGTGGCGGCTCGGGTACGGTTGTAACACGCGATACGATTGTAACCGATATAGAAGGGTGGCTGAGCAAATTTAAAAACAGTACGGAATATCGAGCCGTTGACATCTACATCAATCCCTTCCTGAAATCATTTCTCACCAAAGGGTTTTTCAGTATCCGGTGGCGCTGGATGTTAAAATATCGTCTTAAAATTTCACTCATTGCAGACGATACGATCTCCCTCAATGAATTTAAGGTTACACTGGCTGGTTCTGATATCAATATCACAGAAGTGGTTATGCGGGGAGAAAAGATAGATGAGCTCCTTGAACGGGCAGACAATGAGTTGGAGGAATTGGACAATAGTAAACCCAAACGTGAGAATCTTGATTATTTCTCCAAAGATGAAAACGGAAAGGGTACTCAAAACGACAGCCGGGAAAAACGTCCGCCAAGACCACAGAGAACCCAGAACCAATAACCCAGTACATTAACCGTTAACCAAAATAATGAATTCAGATCTTTCAAATTTACACGCGACTACCGTACTTGGCATGATTCATAACGGTAAAGCTGCTATTGGCGGGGACGGTCAGGCCACTCTCGAAAAAACGATTATGAAAGCGACTGTCCGAAAAGTGAGAAAGCTTCAAAACGGAAGTGTACTGGCCGGTTTCGCCGGTTCTACTGCGGATGCTTTTACCCTGTTTGACAAATTTGAGGAAAAACTGAGCAGCTACAATGGGAATTTGCAACGGGCGGCTGTGGAACTTGCCAAAGAGTGGAGAAAAGACAAGTTTTTACGAAAATTGCAAGCCTTGCTTGCCGTCATGGACAAAGAGACGGCATTGATCATCTCCGGGCAAGGGGATGTCATCGAGCCTGACGATAAACTGCTGGCCATTGGAAGTGGCGGCACCTATGCACTGGCGGCTGCCCGGGCACTCTCTGAAAATGCCCCGGGTCTTTCAGCGTTGGAAATTGTTGAAAAGTCTCTGCACATCGCTGCAGACATTGATATATACACGAATCATAATATAACCATTCTGGAAATTGACTAAAGCAGTTATCAAAAAAATCGAAGAAAAGAATCTGACTCCACGTCAAATTGTTGAAGAGCTCGACACTTATATCGTAGGACAAAAGGATGCAAAACGATCTGTCGCCATTTCTCTTCGAAACCGGTGGCGTAGGCTGAATGCAGATGAAGATATACGTGAAGAAATCATTCCCAATAATATCCTTATGATCGGCCCGACAGGGGTGGGGAAAACTGAAATCGCGCGGCGGCTGGCAAAACTTGCTCACGCTCCTTTTATAAAAGTTGAAGCATCCAAATTCACAGAAGTCGGATACGTTGGACGGGATGTTGAATCCATGATCCGTGACTTGACCGATATTGCCGTAAATATGGTAACCAAGGAAATGCAGGATCGGGTCAAGGAAAAAGCCAAAGGGATCGTCGAACACAGAATCCTCGATATCCTGATTCCTCCCGTTAAAAATAAACAGGCCTCTTCACCGGGATTTGACAACGACCAGAATTTTGATCCGGAAAAAGCCTCCAGCCAGGAACTGAATGAGCGAACACGGGAAAAATTCAGGGAAAAGCTGAAACGCGGAGAACTCGAGGACCGGAAAATTGAAATCGAAGTAAGTGCACAGAAAAAGCCAATGATGCAAGTATTTGGCCCCCAGGGAATGGAAGAAATGGGAATAAATCTCCAGGATATGCTCGGGAATCTGACCCAGGGAGGTAAAAAGGTAAAACGAACCCTTCCCATTAAGGAAGCACGTGAGATTCTGCTGGAGGAAGAATCCCAGAAACTCATCGACCACGATGCTGCTGCAGAGGAAGCGCTGGATCGCGTACAAAATCAGGGCATCGTATTTATTGATGAAATTGATAAAGTAGCTGAATCCGGCAGCGGCCCCGGTGGAGGCAAAGGCGGACCGGACGTCAGCCGTCAGGGTGTGCAACGGGACATGCTCCCAATCGTAGAAGGCAGTACCGTATCTACCCGTCATGGCCTGGTTAAGACAGATCACATTTTATTTATCGGCTCCGGTGCGTTTCACGCCTCCAAACCGTCCGATCTGATTCCCGAACTTCAGGGTCGATTTCCGATTCGGGTCGAACTGGACTCTCTGACGGAAAATGATTTTGTTGATATCCTTCAAAAGCCGAAGAACGCTCTCACCAAACAATACCAGGCGATGCTGCAGTCAGAAGGCGTTCAAATCGAATTTACGGAAGACGCCATTCGGGAAATTGCCCGAATCGCCGCCCAGGTAAATGATCAGGTTGAGAATATCGGTGCCAGAAGGCTTCATACGATCCTTTCATCCCTGCTTGAAGAACTCTTGTATGCCGTACCGGACGATATTGACAGCGGTGAAATCACCATTGACAAAGAATATGTAACAAAACAACTGGATACACTGGTCAAGGATAAGGACCTCAGCCATTACATACTTTAACATCTAATGAGTTTAAGAAGGCTTTGCAAAACCAAGATTTTTGTTCAAGTTCAAAGCCAGAGGGAT
>JBBDNC010000028.1:0-10359 GCA_040877875.1 Balneolaceae bacterium
GCATATTTATAAAACCTGATTTAATGTCCTTTATATTTTTTCAAAAAAAAGTAAGATCGTCCACAATTTTCAGAATGAAATCCATTTAATGGCTTTTAGCAATTCACTATACTGAGCATTAACAGGCTAAAGCCCTATGTGACGGTGCAGTTTCAGTCAACCCAAATGTTTCTACTTATGAAAAAGATTTCTTTACTAGGTTCCGGCTTGATCGGAATGTTTTATACGATGGCAATACACGGACAGCGCAGCAGAGATAAAGTTGTAACTATTTATTCCCGAACGGAAGAGCGAGCCAGGGAGTTTGCCAAGGAATGGGATATCCCGAACTGGACGACGGATATGGACGAGTCGATAGAGGATCCCGAATCTGATGTGGTTATAGTAGCCCTGCCTAACTTTCTGCACAAAGAGGCGATTTTAAAATCCGTTGCAGCAGGCAAAGCGGTTCTTTGTACGAAGCCGCTGGCAATGAATGCGGAAGAGGCCAGGGAAATCCTGGAAGCGGTGGAGGAGGCCGGTGTATTTCATGGATACCTGGAGGATCTGGCTTATACGCCCAAAACACTCAAAGCACTGAACTCTGTCAAGAATGGTACCCTCGGCCGGATTCTGTGGACACGGTCACGGGAAGCTCATCCGGGCCCGCACAGCGACTGGTTTTGGGACCCTGAGAAATCCGGGGGCGGCGCGATCATCGATCTGGGATGCCACTGCATAGAAATCGGCAGAAACTATATCGGGAAAGATGTCCGCCCGGTGGAAGTGATGTGCTGGGCCGACACTCAGGTTAAGCCCATTGATGCTGAAGACCATGCGCTGGGATGGGTCAAATATGCAAACGGGGCGATTGGCCAATTTGAAGTAAGCTGGTCCTTTCGGGGTGGAATGGACCTTCGGGATGAGGTCTCCGGAACGGAAGGATCTCTGCGGCTCGATCACTTCCTTCGTACCGGGTTCGAGATGTATGCAGCCGGCGGACAAAAAGGCTATGTGGCCGAGAAAGCGGAAAGTGAGTCGGGATGGCTCTTCCCGGTAGGGGATGAAGTCCACGCCCTTGGTTATACGGATATGTTCACGGATATGTTTGATGCCATGGAAGAAGGCGGTACTCCTATGGAAACGTTCTACGACGGATATATTATCAACGCTATCATGGACGCTTGCTATCGTTCGGCAAAATCAAAAACATGGGAACCTGTAGAGCTGGATATTTGGCGGGGTAAAGAACAGGGTGAGGATCTTGAAAGAATAAAAGAGTATGACGAAAACTATTACCTGATAAAAGAGGAACGCTTGCCTGATGGTAGGAAAAAAGTGATCCTGAAAGATAAATCAACCGGTAAGATTTCAGAAAAAATAGCAGAGGAGGATTGAATCTGTTTTCCATCCGTACCGCGGGGAATTAAATTCAATCTGATATCCTGTTATCCGGGTAAATGATGCTCCATGTATCGTCAGACTAAAACCCAAGTATAACCCTATGAAAATATCCACGCTGGATCACTCCCTGTCAATAGGAGCTTGGGTAAGTCTTTTAGCTTTTATAATGATTGCTTGTACCCATAACAATGAGGATCGGCAGGGTCGTTTTGAATCTGCTGTTTCTTCATTACATCCTTCCGGGGACGATGAGGACAGGCTCTTCGTGCCTGAAGGGTTGCGTGCGGAAGTTTGGGCAAAGTCTCCTCAATTTTATAACCCTACGAATATCGATGTGGACCGGAACGGACGCGTATGGGTGACCGAGGCCGTCAATTATCGTGACTTTAACAACGATCCTGAAGATGGCTTTAAACATTTTGAAGGCGGGGACCGTGTGGTGATTTTGGAGGATACGAACGGGGACGGCCGTGCGGATTCGTCAAAAGTGTTTGTCCAGGATGAGGACTTGGTTTCTCCTTTGGGGATTGCCGTGATCGAAAATAAGGTGATCGTTTCTAGCTCTCCTTACCTGATTGTCTATACGGATGAGACTGGGAACGATCAACCGGACCGCAAGGAGAAGTTTTTAACAGGTTTCGGCGGACTCGATCATGATCATGCGCTTCATTCTTTGGTAGCCGGGCCGGACGGCCTGTGGTATTTTAATACCGGAAATGCCGGGCCCCATATCGTTACGGATAAGGATGGATGGACGCTCCGTGCAGGCAGTAGTTATACAGGCGGCACACCTTACAATGTGGAAAATGAGCCGGGCCTGATAAGCGACGACGGACGCGTCTGGATAGGAGGTGTAGCTCTTCGGATCAATCCGGATGGGACCGGGTTAAAAGTTTTGGGCCATAATTTTCGCAATAGTTATGAAATTACCCTGGACTCCTACGGGAATATGTGGCAAAATGATAATGATGATCAGATTTCCAATCGTACCACCTGGCTCGTGGAGGGAGGCAATGCCGGATTTATGAGCCGTGACGGTTCCCGGTTTTGGCGTGCCGATCAACGGCCGGGCCAGGATATCCCAACCGCTCATTGGCGCCAGGAAGACCCCGGTGTCATGCCATCGGGCGATATTACCGGAGCGGGGGCTCCTACCGGGATTGTTCTCTATGAAAGTGATGCCCTCGGGCCTCAATATGAAGAGATGTTGTTGAGTGCGGATGCCGGCAGAAATCATATCTTTGGATATCTGCCTGAACCGTCGGGTGCCGGTTTTGAACTGAACCGCCACATTTTTGCTTCCTCGGTAGATGAATCCACATCAGATTATGTCTGGCACAATGAGAATATAGGTGAAGACAAATGGTTCCGGCCGAGTGATGTAGCTGTTGGAACGGACGGATCTCTCTATATTGCCGATTGGTATGACCCGATCGTGGGTGGCCATCAAATGAGGCTACAGCAGGGGGATGGGCGTATCTATCGGATCAGTCCTGAAAACCGCGCCTTGCATACTCCGGATCTGGACTTACAGAGTACAGAGGGCCAGATACAGGCCCTTCTGAATCCTGCGATCAACGTTCGCTATAGCGGATTTATACGCTTAAAGGAACAAGGAGAAAGTGCGGTGGAAGATGTCAAAGAGATTTTGTCGGCCGATAAGCGTTATCACCGGGCCCGCGCAGTCTGGCTCCTGGCAAACCTGGGGGATGCCGGGATCACGGAAGCTGAACGTTTGATGCAAGATGACCGGGATGATCACATTCGGTTCACAGCTTTTCGGGCACTCCGGCAAAACAATCCTGAACGGGTACTGGAATATGCCCAACGGCTTGCCCGGGATCCTTCTCCCCCGATAAGGCGGGAAGTGGCGATTGCACTTCGTGATATTCCTCTGGATGAATCACAGGAGATCATTCTGGAATTAATAAAAGGGTATGACGGGGAAGATCAGTGGTACCTCTACGCACTCGGGATAGCACTCGACGGAAAGGGGGAAGAGTTCTATCCGGTTTTGAAGGAAGAGTTCGCAGGAAACAGTTCTCCTGAAGAATGGCCTGAAATCGTAGCGGACCTTGCCTGGGAATTGCATCCGAGAGCAGCCGTTGAGGATCTGAAAGCCCGGGCGGCCTCCCGGCTGTTGCCAGAGGCGGAGCGTAAACGCGCGATTGTTGCATTGGGATTTGTCGATGCACCTGAAGCTGCCGATGCGATGATCGCATTGAGTGAACAGTCACTTTCTGATGTTTCAAGGGAAGCTTTATGGTGGCTTAAATTCAGAAATACGAATGAATGGCAGGCATATCTTGAAGATTGGGAAGCTCCTCCTCCGGATCGGCCGCTGGCCAAAAAGCCTGAGATACTGGCCCTCAATGAGGTTGTTAACAATGAATCGGCTTCGATTCGGGAACGGGTTCAGGCTGCCGAGACGATGGCAGCAGATTCTGTGGGAGGATTGTATTTAATCAGTGCCGCCGCGCAATCTAAGCTCCCATTCGAACTGGAACAAGCAATAAGTTCTGTTATCTTTGAGAATCCTGATCGATATGTAAGAAGCCTGGCAATGGGTTATTTTACCCGGCCGGATCCGGGCCAAAGTGTTAACAGAGAAAATATATTGTCTGCCGTAACCGATGCTGATGTGGATCGGGGCAGGGATCTGTTTTTTTCAAATTGTGCCATGTGTCACAGCAACGGTGAGACAGGTAGTTCTTTCGGGCCGAGCCTTGCTACGATTAGAAACAGAATAGGCAGATCTGAACTATTGGATGCCATTATAGAACCGGATGCATCTGTTACATTTGGATTTGAGCCCTGGCTGGTCACGACCGGAGACGGAAGAGCTATCTATGGGTTGAGGCTCTCTGACGGAAACATCACGGTTGTGAGTGATGTGTTTGAGAACCGGTATTTCTTTAACGCCGAAGAAATTGAAAGTAAACGTCAACTTTCAACCACGATTATGCCGGATGCTTATCAGCTGGAGCTTACCGAGGACGACCTGGCGGATCTGACAAGATATCTTCTCGAATTAAATTGAGTAGCCGTGAAATTTCAAATAAACTCTGCATGACAATCAAGAACTTATGCTGTTAAGGGAAAAGAAAATTGTGATCATTGGCGGGACCACTGGAATGGGTCTGAGTGCAACCAGAGCCTTTATCGACCAGGGGGCAAAAGTTGTAGCCGTCGGACTCGATGAGGGATCCTGTAAAAATGTTCGGGAAGAGTTTCAAACAGATATAGGGGTCCTCAGGAGAGATGCGACCCGGGAACAAACCGCACAAGATGCCGTCGAGTTGTGTTTGGAAAAATTTAATGGATTTGACGGCCTGTACCATGTGGCAGGAGGCAGCGGCCGAAAAATGGGGGATGGTCCGCTCCACGAACTCACCCTCGAGGGCTGGAACAAGACCCTGGAATTGAATCTCACGTCCATGATGCTGTCAAACCGGGCTGCTGTCCGGTCGTTCAAAAGCCGTGAAACCGAAGGGGCTATACTGAATATGGGTTCGGTGTTGGGCTACTCACCTTCCCCCGGATATTTTACGACACATGCCTATGCCGCAGCCAAATCCGCCGTCATCGGATACAGCCAGTCGATTGCCGCCCATTATGCAAAAGATAACATCCGGGTGAATGTTATAGCCCCGGGACTGGTGGAAACCCCGATGGCCCAACGCGCAGCCCAGGATCCGGAGATCATGAAATTTATTAAAACCAAACAACCGCTGCAGCATGGCCGTATTGCACAGCCGGAGGATCTCGATGGAGCGGCATGCTATTTTATGTCCGACCACTCCCGCTTTACGACAGGCCAATTTTTGGCGATTGACGGCGGGTGGAGCATCAGCGAAGGACAATTTAAGGGGGAATGATATGGCGAATGAGCGGTTTGCAATTGGAATTGATCTGGGCGGTACAAGAATCAAAGGGGTGTTAATCTGTGAAAACGGCCACGTTTTGCAAAAACTGACTCATCCTACCCTGAGTGATGAAAATGAACGTACTCCATCGGGTGACACCTGGAAACAAGCCATATTTGAACTTGTTCAAAAATTAAAGGAATGCCATCCGCAAGGCCCGCAGGAAATTAAAGCTATCGGACTGGCTGCCCCGGGGCTCCCCAATGAGACGAATGATCGGATCCTGCATATGCCAGGCCGGCTCCGGGGACTGGAACAGTTTGAATGGGGCGCGTTTCTGGATGTAAAAGAGGCCTCTTTATCTGTTCTCAACGACGCACAAGCCGCATTGGTCGCAGAGAGTTCTTTTGGCAGCGGGCAGGGAATTGAAAATATTATACTTTTGACACTGGGGACAGGGGTGGGGGGTGCGATTCTGATCAACGGTGAACTTTATCAGGGCAATATTCAGCGCGCCGGGCATTTTGGCCATATATCCCTGAATACATCCGGCCCTTTGGGAATCACAGGAACTCCCGGCAGCCTGGAAGAGGCCATCGGCAACGCTACTCTGACTGATCGCTCCCTGGGTGAATATGACTCCACCCGGGAGTTGGTCGATGCATTTAAAGCAGGAGATTCTTTTGCTGCCTGGGTGTGGTTGAACTCGGTTAGAAACCTGTCGATTGGGATCTCATCCCTGATAAATGCATTATCGCCCGAGCTGGTTATATTGGGAGGCGGGATTGCCCAGGCTGATGAGGCGCTGTTTGACCCCCTCGAACGATTTTTAATGAAATATGAGTGGCAACCGGACAGGGTAAGAACACCGGTTAAAAAGGCGACATTCCATCACTTTGCCGGAGCTATGGGGGCTGCTATGTATTCACTGAAATACGGAATGCATTAATGGAAGCCTTTGAAAAGAAATGAATAACCTATAAACTTATAATGAATCCCATCAAACAATATTTAGAAAAGAGTAAACAAATTATTCAAACTGTAGAAAGTCAGTCGGAGGATATCCAAACGGCTGCAAAATGGTTTGCTGAAAGTATCCTGAAGGATAGAATGGTTCATGTGTTCGGTTCCGGCCATAGCAGGATTATGGTCGAGGAAATGTGGCCCCGGTATGGGTCGTTTCCCGGATTTAATCCGATCGTGGAACTGTCTCTCTCTTTTCACAACCTGGTTGTTGGAGCCAACGGCCAGCGGCAGGCGATGTTCCTGGAAAATGTTTCGGGACTTGCAGAAAGAATTCTAAGAAATTTTGATCTGAGTGATCAGGATTCGGCTCTTGTTATTTCGTCAAGCGGCAGCAGTATCGTATCCATTGAAATGGCCGAAATTTTTCAAAAAAATAATATCAAGGTCGTTGCCCTGACTACAAAATCATCTGCAAAAACGAGTACAAGTAACAGAAAAGACGGAAAGAAATTACATGATTTTGCAGATCTGGTACTCGATACCGGGGCACCGGCCGGGGATGCCATGGTGGAGATTCCAAATCTGATTACGAAGGTAGCTCCCGGGTCGACCGTTGGCGGGGTTCTTCTCATCAATTGTATCAAAGCCGAGGTTGCCAGGCTGCTGACCGAGGCAGGCTCTCCGCCAAAAGTACTTACGGATAGTGCATCCGTGGGTGAATTGGAATCCAGGGAGTTGTTTGAAAGTGCATATGATGAACATGCCCATCGGCTGGCCAAACTCTATGAGAATATTGGATCTAATAGTAACCATAGTAAAAATAAAAATGTGTAACGGGTTCAGGGTCAGGTGCTGACTGACCATTACGGGTATTGTAGCATACAGAATCGGTGCGGCCCCGGTAATCTGAATAATTGGGTATGTAACGATGAAGCCGGACACTATTTACAATCTATTGTATTACAATACCTTTAAACCCGATGCTTCTGATAATGTATAACCATAAATTTTCAATGTACATATGAATGACATCCTGAATTATAGCAATATCCCTTTGCTGGATGAAGTCGATATTTTGGTCATCGGAGGCGGGTCGGCCGGATGTTTGGCGGCTCTCGCTTCCAGCCATGACCAAAATCACCGGGTTATGCTGATCGAGCGGTATGGCTATCTCGGGGGTACTTCAACGCAAATGCTGGATACGTTCTACGGTTTTTTTACTCCCGGCGAGGAACCTAAAAAAATAGTATCCGGGCTTCCCGGCCGAATAGTGAATGCGCTGGATGAAACAGAGGATGTTTTCTTACGCTCCAATACCTACGGGGCGGGTACCGGCGTGACCTATAACCCCGAACGCCTGAAACGGGTATGGGATCTGCAATTACTCCGGGCAGGCGTAAAATTTCACCTGCATACCCTGCTGGTGGATGTGGAGAAGTCAAACGGAGACGAGACGATTTGCGTGGTGTGGCACAAGAGCGGTTTTTACAAGATTAAGGCCAGACGTGTGGTGGACGCTTCCGGCGATGCTGATTTTTGTCACTGGGTGGATTTTCCTTACGAATTAGCCGGAGAAAAAGAACCTGCCCAGAGTATGACCACCACCTTTCGCATGAGTAATGTTGACTTGCAAAAATTTGAGAAGGCGGGCGGTAAAAAGTTGATGAAAGAGAAAATGAAAATGGCCGTAGAGAAAGGAACTCACCCCTTGCCGCGAAAAGAGGGGTCAGCCCATGAAATGGTACAGACGGGTTGTATCGCTACGGTAGCGGTTAAAGTTTCTGATAGGATGCCGTTAAAATTCGGGGAACTTACCGATGCGGAAATTGAGGGACGAAAGCAGGCATTTATCTATGAAACGTTTTTCAGAGAAGAGGTGCCCGGATATGAAGAGGCAAAAATTATTGGGTTGTCGCACCAGATAGGGGTGCGTGAAACCCGGCGGGTCTATGGCGAATACCGGCTTACCCGGGAGGATTGTATGGCCGGCAAGATCACGGAGGATACGGTTCTCTTGTGCGGGGCTCCCCTGGAAGATCATCGGCAGGGAAGCGAAGGAGAAGCTGAAACCCGCTGGGAGTATATCCCGAATGGCGGGGTCTATGGAGTCCCCTATCAAACGCTGGTCCCCCGTGAAAGTATGAATACATGGGTTGCAGGTCGTTGTTTTTCTGCTACGCATGATGCCCACGCCTCCTGTCGGTCGATGGCACAGACCATGTCGATGGGCCAGGCTGCCGGGATGGCCGCCACACTCTCACTTGATACGGATTCCGGCGCGAAAGAGCTGAATGTACAGACGCTGAGAAAGCGGCTGAGGAAGGCCGGGACGATTTTGGAAATGCCTGAAAAGCCAGCGGACATCAGTAGATACGGGTGGAAAAACAATGAGTAAAATACGAACGATTTTGGGAGACATCAGCCCGGAACAAATAGGGCTGTGTTATTCCCATGAACATATCATTATCGAGGAAAGTTATCCGACGGTTCTGAATGAGCGGTTGTTATTGAATGATGTGGAAAAAATCGTTGACGAACTCAGGCAATTTTACCATCACGGGGGCAGGACAATGGTGGATACGATGCCAGCCAATGCCGGACGCAATATTCGGAAACTGGCCGAGGTGTCCAGGCGTACCGGGGTGCAGATCCTTGCCCCGACGGGCATTCATCTGGAAAACTATTATTTGCCCGATCACTGGCGCTATCATTATACTGAAGATCAGCTTGCGCAGTTATTTGTGGATGATATCACCGAGGGGATTGATTTTCATGACTACGGCGGACCCCTGGTCGACCGGAGCGATTGCAAAGCCGGCTTGATCAAACTTGCCACCGGGGATGAGCCGGTAACCGTCCATCAGGAGAAAATCTTCCGGGCGGTTGTCCATGCTCATAAAATTACCGGTGCACCGATCCTGACCCATACAAACTACGGAAGACGCGCCCTCGATCAAATAAAGTTATTTGACAAGCTCGGAGCTGACCTTTCACACGTCGTGTTGTCTCACGTGGATCGAAATCAGGATATTGAATATAACCGGGAGGTGCTGCAAAGCGGCGTGTACGTAGAATACGATAGTGCCTTCAGATGGGCCGAAGGAGAGGTGAACTGGACCTATAAACTACTGGAACAACTGTTAGATGAATTCCCCGAACGGATTACCATGGGGATGGATGCCGCCAAACACAGTTATTGGAAATCCTATGGCGGGAAACCGGGCCTTACTTTTTTGCTTACGACTTTCAGAGACGATTTGAAGCAAATGGGCCTGACGGAGTATTTCGATAAAATTTTCTATCAAAATCCGGCCCGGCTTTTTTCATTTGAACCTAAAATTTAACTGTCATTTTCATACGGATGTATGACCTCCTCCCAATAAGAGTACATCAGATCATTATTTTCTTTATGGTTCCGGATAACAGGCCCTGTTGGTCCAACTACAAAAATAGGGGGGACCTGTATGCGACAGAAAAAGATGGTTCCGGGAAAAATGATTGCAGTTACTAAAATTCATCTGCCTGTCTGGATTTTAACCGTACTGTTTGCTTCAACGTTTGTTTCCACGGGCTGTGCTCAATCGTCAACGCAGTCAACCGCTGAAGCAGCCAGTCCTGCACTGGAAATTATCGGGGAGGTTAGTCAGACGAATGCTGAACTGGCTGACGTATTAACAGATATATATGAGGACACGAAGCGATTTATGGATATTGAGGTGGCTCTACCGCAAGAATCCTCACGGGTTATTCACCCCATTCAATCCTGTGGTAAGCTGTGAAAATCATGAAGGGGATGGCCACTAAAGTCATGCCATTGATTTCAACGACACACCTTTGCCGTTCTCTGATTGGCAGACCGGGCGTTCAGTTCCGGCGGGTCAACAATCCTACAATTACCACAAATACAACCGAGCCGATGATGGACCAAATAACGGGAAATGATGTGCCGCCAACTGATATGTTGAATAGTTCCGGCAGTTCGAGCTGAACGCTGATCCAGGAGCCGAGCAGGGCACCGATAAATCCGACGACAATGGATACCATGCAGCCCCCACGGCTGTAGCCGGCAATGGCCTGGCCAATGGAGCCGCAGATTCCCGCAATTAACAAGAGTAGAAAAAATTCTATGATTCCCATTGGCTCA
>JBBDNC010000028.1:10459-36735 GCA_040877875.1 Balneolaceae bacterium
ATGGGCAATAGCCATGACCCTTGTCACTCTCTTGGTTCAGGCAGAAAATCCTATAAAATTAATCTGAGTTTGGTTAAGGTACGGATCCGGATTTATTATCTGATAAACCGTGCTCTATTTGTATCTGGATGATCTAACATAAATCTCTTTCAGATTCGTTAACAGAAAGTACTTTAGAGTTTTAACCCGATACGGATGGATGAGTATACAGGAACTAAATTAATAACAATGGAGAAGATCTTGCAGCGGCAACTGTTGGCGTTGTTCTTTTTGATGGCCCTGTTTACCGGGTGCGATATTAGCGGACCGGCCCCGACCAGCCTTACACAAGATCAGGTCTGGGGAAATTCCCGGCTTATTGAATTCTATATGGATGATTTATACAAGGCCATGGGGCATGGCCTGCATGAAATCATGGTGTCGTCATTGACGGACGAAAGTGAATTTATCCATGGGTACGGAACGTTTAATTCCATCAACTTGCAGATTACATCGAGTTATTTCGCGGCATGGGAAAACGATATTGAGGATCCCAGCAGACTGGACGACTACCAGTGGGAAAATTTGTATGACAAAATCGGGCAAATTAATCTGCTCATCGAGAACATCGACGATTCGGCCATCCAGGATGAATCGCTGATTCGGCAAATGAAAGCAGAAGCCTTTTTTATCCGGGCGTTCATCTACCATAAATTTCTAAAAAATTACGGCGGGGTCCCTATCATTGAAAGATCGTTCGGATTGGACGACGAGCTTCAGGTCCCCCGAAATACCTTTGAAGAGACGGTCCGGTTTATTGTTGAGGAAACCGAAAAAGCCTCGGAGATCCTTCCACTCGAACCACGAAAACCTGGATATGCGACCAAAGGGGCAGCCCTGGCCCTGAAGTCGAGGGTCCTGTTGTATGCTGCAAGTGATCTTTATAACGAGAATCCTGCGAATGAATATGTCGGTTATCTTTCTGGCAACAGGCAAAATCGCTGGGAAGAGGCGAGGGATGCAGCCAGGGAAGTGATGGATTTGGGAGTGTATGAACTGTACGACCGGCATAGTGACCCGGTCGAGAATTTCACCCAACTCTTTTTGGCGAACGAGGGCCATGAAGAAGCGATCATGAGCCGGTTTTTCGATTCGAACGACACGGAAGACGGCTACCATCCGGGACTTCATAACGGGCCGAACGGCTATCGGAACTGGGGAGGGAATACACCGGTACTGTCTCTCGTAAATGCTTTTCAAATGAAGGACGGTACCGAATTCGACTGGGAGAATCCCGACCATAAGGCGGCTCCTTTTGAAAACCGGGATCCGCGTTTTTATGCAACGATACTCTATGACGGAGCCGAGTGGCGGGAACGCCCGGTTGGAGCCCGTCAACGGGATCCGCAGGGAATTATTCAGACGTTCAGTGAACTCAAACTGCCGAACGGTGACGTTTTACCGGGTTTGGATACGAGAAATGGTCCAATTGAAGAATGGAACGGAAGCTACACCGGTTTTTATCTCAGAAAATTTATGGACCCCTCACATGAACCCCTGGTTCGATCCCAGGAAGTGCCGTGGCGTTATTTCCGGTATGCTGAAATCCTGCTTAATTATGCGGAGGCATCTATCGAGTTGGGAGAAGAAGGGGAGGCCCGGCAGGCTATCAACCGGATCAGGCAGCGGGCAGGAATGCCGGAGATCACATCTGGCGGTGAAGAACTTCTGCGTCAATACCGGAATGAACGGCGGGTCGAACTGGCTTTTGAAGATCATCGCTATTGGGATATCCGCCGATGGCAAATAGCTCCCGAGGTCTATCATGGCGCTGACGTTGTAACCATCACCGTGGAAGCGACGGATCCGTATGACCGGGAAACGTATTTTAACTATGAATATACCGGCAGCAATACCCCTTCCCCACCTGCAGATGAATTTTATTCAGGCCGCCGGTTGGACGGGCAGTGGAGCTGGGATGACCGGGCTTATTTTCTGCCGATTCCTCTCGATGAACTCAACCGTAATGAACAGTTGGTTCAGAACCCGGGGTATTGATCCGAACACTTTTTATACGACCTTTCCGATTCGACAATCTGTTGCAGAGTGAAAAGCCTGTCTTCCCGAATTCAGGAAATAAAGAAGGTTGATGTTTTTGAATGCGGTTTTCTCTTGTTATCGAATCGTATCATAATACAGGGGCCTCCAGGTTTTTCCCACGAAAATCTTTCTGGCTCTTTTCCTGATTAATGTTATTTTATTTGGGGTTTTTGAAGAGACTGTACAGCCATCCGTTATATGTTATGATGCCGGTGGAAACTGAATCATTCGAATCGCAGGAAAGGACTCGTATGAGGATTTCTATCCGGACTGTTTCTTTTCAGTTAAACCCTTATTGTCAATAAATTCAATGTATTGGTTTATAGAAGGCTTTGAAAAACCAGGGGTTTTGTTCAAGATCAAAACCTGTCCGCCAGCCGGCGGATCGAAACCGTAGCTTATTAGCTATAAGTGAGGATTTCAAATTCACGAAAATGCTGATATTGGGCAAAACAACGCTCATTTTTTGAACACGCAGTGATTTTGCAAAGCCTTCTTATAACCTTCCTGTAAAAGACTGACGTTTACTATGAATAGAAAAATCTATCTCGACGAATCGGATATCCCCACCCATTGGTACAATATTGTTGCGGATATGCCCAACAAGCCCCAGCCTCCCCTTAACCCGAAAACAGGAAAACCGGCCGGGCCGGATGATTTGTCCCCGATCTTTCCCATGGGACTAATCGAACAGGAAGTATCGGCTGAACGATATATCGAGATACCGGATGAAGTCCGCGATATCTACAAGATTTGGCGCCCGTCTCCCCTATATAGGGCAACCGGACTGGAAAAGTTGTTGGATACACCGGCGAAAATATATTACAAGTATGAAGGTGTGAGCCCGAGCGGGTCACACAAGCCAAACACTTCGGTTGCACAGGTGTATTATAATAAACAGGAAGGCGTCAAAAGTATCGCAACCGAAACGGGTGCCGGTCAGTGGGGGACGGCACTGGCTTTTGCATGTTCCCAGTTCGATATCAATTGTGAGGTGTATATGGTCAGGATCAGTTATGATCAGAAGCCCTATCGGAAGATTATGATGAATACTTTCGGTGCAGATGTCTATCCCTCCCCGAGTAATCGGACCGAGGCGGGGCGAAAGATCCTGGCTGAAGATCCCGATTCAACCGGGAGCCTCGGAATCGCTATTTCCGAGGCGATCGAGAAAGCCGTTCAGGACGAACAAACCAAATATTCCCTTGGATCGGTACTGAATCATGTTTTGCTGCACCAGACCATCATCGGGCAGGAAGCGGAAAAACAGATGGAGTATGCAGGGGATTATCCCGACGTTATTATTGCTCCGCTCGGAGGAGGATCGAATTTTGCAGGAATCTCCTTTCCGTTTCTTCGCAATAACCTGACAAACGGTCAAAAGACCCGTTTTGTAGCCGTGGAACCGGCATCCTGCCCGAAACTCACCCAGGGAGAATTTCTCTATGACTATGGGGATACGGCAGGCTATACCCCCCTGCTGCCTATGTATACCCTCGGACATAATTTTAAGCCGGCCCCCATTCATGCCGGCGGACTCCGGTACCATGGAGCGAGTGTACTTTGCAGTCAGCTTCTCAAGGATGACCTGATCGAAGCCGTTGCCCTGCAGCAACTTGAATGTTTTGAGGCAGGGGTCCTGCTGGCCAAAAGCGAAGGGATTATTGCCGCCCCCGAAGCGACCCATGCGGTCGCCCAGGTGATTCGTGAAGCCAAACAGGCGAAGGAAGAAGGATCGCCAAGGACCATTCTGTTCAATCTCTGCGGACACGGATATTTGGATATGCAGGCGTATGACGATTACTTTGCCGGAAAACTGAGTGATCACAGCTTTTCTGAAAATGAACTCAAAAACGGCCTAAAGGAAGTTATTGAAATGCAACCGAAGGGTTAAGGGAATGGCAAGGGTTTAAGGTTTATGGATCTATCTGATTTTTCATTTTTTAAGTAATTATAGAATCCGCACCGGACCGCACTGCACCGGTAACCGGTATATGGATCGTTGTACTTTCATGACTCCATAACCTGTCGGGGATGAGGCCCGGAATCTCTGAGTATCCGGAATGCCGCTCAGGCAGATCTGCACTTGAAAAACCCGATACGGCCAAGCCTTCCATTGCGAACATCTTCGTTCCTGTAACTCAAGCCAATCAAGCTGAAACAGAAGGATAACTTCCTGTATTTTGGAAATTTCCGGGCTTATAGACAATTTTTTGAAATAGCTTATATGAAACGATGAGCCGGATGTAATCGCTTCCAATACGGATTTGGAATTTACATTTTGTGGAAGATGGATTGCATATAAGGTTTTGAGTGATAAATTGCTCTGAAATTTTATTATATTATGCACTTGTAACGATTTCGATTCCCGGCTATGTAATGTATTTAAACATTTGAGTCATGGTTTTTTGGGTGACGGGAGACGTCGAATTCAGGTAGTTGGATGACAGGGTCCAACGACGGGCTGAGATCTTGCGATGTTGATGGATGTCGGACGTATTGGATGAAAGACTGGACAGAAATAAGGTGCTACTCTTATTACGACGCATTCAATTTGAATACCCGTGAAACAGGTATCACTAACCTGGAATGGACGTCAAAGTTAGGATCCGATTGTTAAGGGTGATGGGTTAATTTCCGCACCGGTTTCTGAAGCGGAAGTTGTGAACCTCAGGGGAGGAGGAATCTCTCTCCTGAAGGCCGGCTGCAACAGGGCGGCAGGTTCTTTTGAGATTCTCGTAATTTGCAGTTGAGTATTCGGGAACCGAATGGAACTGAAACGGTTTTTATAAGTAAACACAGTTAATTTTATGGATATGGCAGGTATGAAAAAGGCCCCGGAGAAACAAGGATTGTATAATCCTGATCATGAACACGATGCTTGTGGGATTGGCTTTGTCGTTAATATTAAGGGCAAACAGTCGAACAAGATTGTGAAGCAAGCCCTGACGGTGCTTCGCAACCTTGACCACCGTGGAGCGACCGGAAGTGAAGCCAATTCGGGAGACGGTGCGGGGATCCTCATGCAGATTCCCCACAAGTTTTTGGAACAATCTTGTGAAGGGCTGAGTATCGAACTGCCCGAGCCGGGCCAGTATGGT
Source organism: Balneolaceae bacterium (assembly GCA_040877875.1). Classification (GTDB taxonomy): domain Bacteria; phylum Bacteroidota; class Rhodothermia; order Balneolales; family Balneolaceae; genus JBBDNC01. The sequence goes on from JBBDNC010000028.1 coordinate 15,640, forward strand.
GTGGGGATGATCAGTTTTCCGGGAGACCGGGAGGACCGGCGTCCTTGTGAAAAAGTGGTTGAAAGAATTGTCCGGGAAGAGGGACAGGAAGTTTTGGGATGGAGAAAAGTCCCGACCGACAATTTTCACCTTGGCAAAACGGCCAAGGCTTCCGAGCCTTCTGTCCGGCAACTGTTTATCGGACGCAGTGACGACCTGGAAACTGAACTCGATTTCGAACGCAAGCTTTATGTGATTCGTCGCCGGGCCACCAAGGCAATTGAAGAGACGGAAATGGATATCAAGGAGAAGGATCTCTTCTATATTGCAAGCCTCTCCTGCAGGACGATTATCTATAAGGGAATGCTGACGCCGAAACAACTGGAGGTGTATTTCCCGGACCTCGAAGACCCGGAAATGGAATCCGCCCTGGCTTTGGTGCACTCCCGTTTCAGTACCAATACTTTCCCGAGCTGGAAGCTGGCTCACCCGTATCGCTACCTGATTCATAATGGTGAGATTAACACCTTGCGGGGAAATCAAAACTGGATGCGTGCCCGCGAAGGCCAGTTTGCCTCTGAACTGTTTGGTGAGGACCTGGAAAAAATCTTTCCGATTATCCAGGAAGACGGAAGTGATTCCGCCATATTTGACAACTGCCTCGAATTTCTTGCATTGAGCGGTCGCTCTCTCCCGCATGTAATGATGATGATGATCCCGGAACCCTGGGAGAAGCATCTGAGTATGGATAAGAAAAAGCGGGCTTTCTATGAATATCACAGTTGCCTGATGGAACCGTGGGACGGCCCGGCCTCCATTGCATTTACCGACGGCAAAATAGTCGGAGCGACCCTCGACCGGAACGGACTGCGTCCCTCGCGCTATTATGTGACCCGGGATGATACGGTTGTCCTGGCTTCTGAAGTCGGCGTACTGGATATCCCGGTCGAAGATGTAGTTCAGAAAGAACGGCTGCAACCGGGCCGTATGCTGCTGATCGATACGGAAAAAGGCAGGATTATCAGTGACGAGGAGATTAAACATGAGATTGCCTCCGAGCATCCCTATGAGGAGTGGCTTGAGGAAAACCTGATAAATTTTGACAAGGTTACCGAGGAGCTGCAGTATAAGGAACCGGACCTCAGCCATGAGGAAGTGATTCACCGGCAAAAAGTTTTCGGATTTACCTATGAGGACCTGCGGGTTAACGTCGGGCCGATGGCGGAAAATATGCTTCAGCCGGTTGGCGCAATGGGGAATGACGCACCGATGGCGGTCTTGTCAAATCAGCCCCAGTTGCTGTATAACTATTTCAAGCAGTTATTTGCCCAGGTCACCAACCCCCCGATTGATCCGATCCGTGAGGAGCTGATCACCTCAACCGAAACCATACTCGGTTCCCAGGGGAATATTTTGGACCCGACACCCGAAAGCTGTCGCCAGATTGAATTGACCTCCCCCGTCCTGACAAACGAGGAGATGGGACAGTTGCGCGACCTGCAGCTTAAAGGCTTCAAGAGCCACACGCTCCCGATTCTCTTTAAAGCCGGGACCGGCGGGAAAGGATTGGAAAAAGGGCTTGACAATCTGTTTAAGGCAGCGGACAAGGCGATCAAAAAAGGAACCAATATCCTGATCTTGTCTGACCGGGACTTTGACCGCAAACATATCCCCATTCCCGCATTGCTGGCAGTGGCCGGCCTGCATCACCACCTGGTTCGAAGTGGCAGCCGTACCAAAGTCGGGATCGTGCTTGAGTCGGGCGAACCGCGTGAAACCCACCACTTCTGCACCCTCCTTGGTTATGGAGTGGATGCGGTGAATCCCTATATGGCCTATGAGAGTCTCTACGATTTGATCAGGGAGGGATTCATCGAAGGGATTGACTACGAGCGGGCTGTGAAAGGATATAACAAAGCGGTCGTCAAGGGGATTGTTAAAGTGATGTCCAAGATGGGGATTTCCACAATAAAGTCGTACCGGGGAGCTCAGATCTTTGAAGCAATCGGACTCGGCAAGGAAGTGGTTGACAAGTATTTTACGTGGACCGACTCCAGGATCGGCGGGATCGGCCTGGATGGAATCGCGGAAGAAGCGGAAGAACGCCACAAACGGGCCTATCCGAATATAAGGGTGAACGGACAGGTACTGGATGAAGGTGGACAGTACAAGTGGCGTAAGAAAGGGGAATATCACATGTATAACCCTGAAACTGTCCATACTCTGCAGTTTGCCAGTAAAACGGGCGACTATAAGTTGTATAAAGAGTATGCCAGCCTGGTGGACGATCAGATGGATCCTCCTCCGACCCTGCGGCATCTGCTGGATTTCAACTTTGAAGAGAACCCAATTCCGATTGAGGAAGTCGAATCGGTAGAATCGATTTGTAAGCGGTTTAAGACGGGAGCTATGAGTTACGGTTCCATCGGCGAAGAGACGCATGAGGCCCTGGCGATTGCCATGAACCGCATCGGCGGAAAAAGCAATACAGGCGAAGGCGGCGAAGACCCTAAACGGTATACTTTGGATGCCAATGGCGATTCCCGCAACAGTGCCACCAAACAGGTGGCGTCCGGACGATTTGGCGTGACGAGCGAATATCTCACACAGGGAAATGAAATTCAGATTAAGATGGCCCAGGGAGCCAAGCCGGGCGAAGGCGGTGAATTGCCAGGACGAAAGGTCTACCCGTGGATTGCCAAAGTACGGCTTTCGACTCCAGGCGTGGGACTGATCTCGCCTCCACCGCATCACGATATTTATTCAATCGAGGATCTGGCTCAATTGATTCATGATCTTAAAAACTCGAACAAGGATGCCCGTATCAATGTGAAACTGGTCTCCCTGGTGGGGGTCGGAACCATTGCAGCCGGTGTGTCCAAGGGACATGCAGATGTAATTCTGATCAGCGGCCATGACGGCGGCACCGGAGCTTCTCCGCAAACCAGTATCAAGCATGCCGGTTTGCCATGGGAGCTCGGACTAGCAGAAACCCATCAGACGCTGGTGCTGAATGACCTTCGAAGCCGGGTGACCCTGGAAACGGACGGACAAATCAAAACCGGCCGGGATATTGCGATTGCTGCCCTGCTTGGAGCAGAGGAGTACGGATTCGGAACCAGTGCACTGATTACCCTCGGATGTATCATGATGAGGGTGTGCCACCTGGATACCTGTCCGGTGGGGATCGCTACTCAAAATCCTGAACTTCGCCACAAATTTACGGGAGACCCGCAGTATGTGGTGAACTTTATGAAATTTGTAGCACAGGACCTGAGGGAGTATATGGCAAAATTAGGCTTCCGCACGGTTGATGAAATGATCGGCCGTACCGATAAGCTGAAGCAGCGCAAGGTCGAACACTGGAAAGGCAAGTACCTTGACCTTTCCACGATTCTTTATAAGCCTGAGGTTGGCGATGAAATTGGAACGCGCTGTCTGATCGAACAGAACCACGGACTTGAAAATTCACTCGATGTTCAGACCTTGATGGATATTTGTGAGCCGGCCCTTACAAACAAGGAGCCGGTGAAGGCAAAGCTCCCGATCCGGAATATTAACCGGGTGGTCGGTACGATTGTGGGAAGTGAGCTGACCCGCCGTTTTGGGCGGGACGGGCTTCCCGAGGATACGATCCACCTGAAGTTCAAGGGATCGGCCGGACAGAGTTTTGGGGCTTTTATCCCTAAAGGGATGACTCTTGAACTGGAGGGGGATGCGAATGACTATTTCGGCAAAGGATTGTCAGGAGGTAAACTGATTCTCTATCCGGACGAGGGAGCCAAATTCAAACCCGAGGAGAACATTATTGTCGGGAACGTCTCATTCTACGGAGCTACGGGTGGGGAAGCCTATATTCGGGGAATGGCCGGCGAGCGATTCTGTGTCCGAAACAGTGGTGTAAAAGCCGTCGTAGAGGCGGTTGGTGATCATGCCTGCGAATATATGACGGGCGGCCGCGTGGTCGTGCTGGGTTCCACCGGCCGAAACTTCGCTGCCGGAATGTCGGGGGGAATCGCCTATGTCCTGGATCAGCAAGGAACCTTCGAACATTACTGCAACACGGATATGGTGTATCTCGAGCGGCTTGAGGATGAGGACGAAATCAGGGAAGTGGAGCAGATGATTCGTAAACACTGTGATTACACAGAAAGCAATATGGGATGGAAAGTACTGGCCAAGTGGGAGGAAATGATTTCGAAATTCGTCAAAGTGATGCCGAAAGACTTCAAACGTATGCTGGAGTCGATCGAAGAATCCGAGAAGCAGGGCTACAGCGGTGAAGACGCTATTATGGAAGCTTTCCTTAAGAATAAGGAGGATAAAGCCCGTGCCGCAGGGAATTAATTGCCAGGCAATGTATTCACCGGATTTAGGGGACGGATGTTAACGGAACAGGGCTTTATTCGGCAGAGGACTGAAATCGATGTATTCAGAATACGTAAGTAAATGCCTTGTTAACGGCTTCGCAGGTATCGTTTGATTCCGGATGATTTGTCAGGCGGATTCAGGTTGAACGAGTACGATGATTTTTTTAATGGTAAATGACACAAGTATTATAGATTATGGGTAAGATAACCGGATTCATGGAGTATGAACGCAAGTCTACTCCATACCGTAAACCCGAGGAAAGGGTTAAAAGCTGGGATGAATTTTACAAACCTTTATCGGAAGAGGAACTGCAGAAGCAGGGGGCCCGGTGCATGGACTGCGGGGTTCCCTTCTGTCAGACGGGCTCTGAAATAGGGGGCAAATCGCTGGGCTGCCCGGTGTATAACCTGATCCCCGAATGGAATGATCTCGTCTACCGGGGCAAATGGAAGGATGCCCTGCAACGGCTCCATAAAACCAATAATTTCCCGGAGTTTACAGGGCGCGTCTGCCCAGCTCCGTGCGAAGGTTCCTGTGTGTTGGGCATCACGAATCCGCCGGTCGCAATTAAGAGTATCGAACAGGCAATCATCGACAGAGGATTTGAAGAAGGATGGGTGGTTGCCGAACCGCCTGAAAAGAGAACCGGTAAAACCGTCGGAATTGTCGGATCCGGCCCGGCCGGGCTGGCAGCCGCTGCTCAGTTGAACAAGGCCGGCCACAAGGTTACGGTGTATGAACGGGCCGACCGGATCGGCGGACTCCTGACCTACGGTATTCCCAATATGAAACTGGATAAGTCTATTGTAAAACGCAGGGTGGACCTGCTGGCCGAGGAAGGGATTGAATTTGTTACGAATACGGAAATCGGGACGGATATCCCCGCTCCCAAGCTGAAGAAAAAGCACGATGCGTTGATTCTTGCCGGAGGGGCAACCCACCCGCGGGACCTGCCGATCGACGGTCGCGAATTGAATGGCATCCATTTTGCCATGGAATTTCTGCACGCCGATACCAAAAGCCTGCTGGATTCCGATCATGAAGACGGAAACTATATATCCGCAAAAGATAAAAACGTGATTGTGATCGGAGGCGGGGATACCGGTACGGATTGTGTGAGTACCTCAATGCGCCACGGGTGCGAGAGCCTCACCCAGTTTGAAATCCTGCCCAAGCCGCCGGATCAGCGATCTGACGATAATCCCTGGCCCGAATGGCCGAATATTTATAAAGTGGACTATGGCCAGGAAGAGGCCAAGTCAAAATTCGGGGAAGACCCGCGTCGGTACCAGGTGATGACCCAGAAATTTGTCGGTGACGGCAACGGGAATGTCAAGGAACTTCATACCGTCCGGATCGAATGGGTGACCGGCGAGAACGGGCGTAAACAACCCAAGGAGATCGAGGGAACGCAAAAAGTCTGGAAGGCCGATCTGGTTTTGCTGGCGATGGGCTTTCTCGGGCCGGAAAGCCCTGTTTTGGACCAATTGAATGTAGAAAAGGATCAACGATCCAATGCCAAAGCCGAACACGGCTCGTTTGATACCAACGTCGAAGGGGTGTTCGCTGCGGGAGATATGCGCCGGGGACAAAGCCTGATTGTCTGGGCGATCAATGAAGGCCGTGGCGCTGCCCGTGAATGTGACCGCTGGTTGATGGGAAGTACGGAGCTTCCCTGAGCCTGAGAAGAATGGCGGGTGAATCATGGATTTGACTCTACCCGGGTACTGTCGAAAATCGAGCACGGCTTAGTTTTGTCCGGATTCAGAGTAAATGGATTCGGGAGAGTCTGCCGTACTGCAAGTGAGAGCAAATCTACGGGATTATTCCAGATTTCCCGATAGACAGATGTAGTGGGGCGTTCGGCAGAGCGTGAGATCGCGATAAAGATCCTAGACCGGCCTTGAAACCTCACTCGTCGCACGTGCTTGTCCCGCATAGCTCTGTTGATTCTTCCTCTTACGATTTTCCGGAGTTTTTGACTGATCCCCTCTCTCTTTCAAGTTGAATACCTCACTGGAGTACGATAAAAGCAGTTAGAAAAAGAAATATTAATATTTTTTAATATTAGAATTTTTTAATATATTCAATCATCCAGTTTAGATAAAAGCTATTACCCTTTATCAAATACCAGAGTTATGGAAGATCCACAGAAGAGAGTACTTATTGTAGAAGACGACCAGTTATTGGCCCTGGTAGAGAACAGACTGGTTTCGAAGCTGGGATATGATGTGGTAGGAGAAGCTTCTTCCGGCCATGAAGCCATTCGGATGACCTCCGAACTGAATCCGGACATACTCCTCATGGATATCTCTTTAAATGGGGAAATGGATGGGATTGAAGCTGTCGAAGAGATTCGAAAGAACTCATCGGTTGCGGTGATTTATCTGTCCGGAAATTCAGATAAATTCAACTACGAACGGGCCAAAAAGACGGGTTTTATCAGCTACCTGGTCAAGCCGGTCACACAGGAGGATTTAAAAGAACCTCTTCTCAAGGCAGCTTTTCGGGGCAAGGAGTCCCAGTTTACCCCTGCACCTGAATTTAACAGAGAGAAAAATACCAGAAGAAGGTTGGTTAATCAGTTAGGTTAACAAGAACCCTGCCGATCTGATTTCCCTTTAATATGGAATCAATTTCATCCGGCAGCCGCTTCAAGGGCACTTCCCTGAATAATTGTTGAAGCTTTTCAGGCTTCCATTTCCCAGCCAGTTTTTCCCAGAGACGGATCCGCGTCTGCATCAGGCAATTACCGGAATCGATGCCCATGAGACTCACTCCTCGCAAGATGAAGGGATAGATATTGGTATGAAGCTTGTGCCCGAGAATGTTTCCGCAACAGGTGACAATCCCGTTGTGCCGGGTTTGCCGGATGAGGGTATCCAGGATTTCAGCCCCTACCGTATCGACTGCCGCCGCCCAGGTTCCTTTTAAAAGCATCTTTTGCGAGAGGTCGGTTACGGCATCGCGATCTTCAATCCCGGCTGCTCCAAGACTTTTGAGAAAGTCATGCTGTTCCAGCTTACCCGTGATGGCAATGACTTCATACCCGAGCTGTGAAAGCAGGGCTACGGCAAAACATCCCACTCCGCCGGTCGCCCCGGTCACCACAACGGGTCCGTCGTCCGGATGGATTCCCCCTTCCGTGATTTTCAAAATGCCATAGGAGGCGGTAAACCCGGCCGTTCCGATAATCATGCTCTCTTTCAAGCTTAATTGCTCGGGCAGGGGAACAATCCAGTTTCCCGGCACACGGATATATTGACCGAATCCGCCAGGTGTATTCATCCCCAGGTCGTAGCTTGTTACAATGACCGGATCCCCGCTTTTAAATCTTGAATCCCTGCTCTCCTCCACAACTCCCGCTGCATCGATCCCGGGTGTGTGTGGGTAAATTTCGGTCACACTCCGGTTGCCTGTCGCCGAGAGTGCGTCTTTATAATTCAGGGAAGAGTAGTAGACACGGACTAATACATCATGATCCGGCAGGTCCGAAATCTTTTTTTCAATCACCTGCGAGTGGAAAAGGCCTCCGTTATCGGTGATTTGAAGCGCAGAATATGAGCGGTTCTCTCCTGAATTCATTTTTCTTTTCTCTTGCTTGCCTGACTCCAACCCATTTCAATCTTTTTTTCCGCCTCCCCTCATTTACTGAAAGGAAGTGGATGTTTATGAAAGCTCAAGCATTCGGTTCAATGCGAGAACCGCGTATTTACGAATCTCATCGGGGACTTTGATCTGGTTGACGATTTCTCCCTGTTCCAGTTTTTCGAGCGACCAGAGCAGGTGGGGCAGGTCAATTCTGTTCATGGTCATACAGGCACATAGAAAAGGATTTAATGAAACAATCTTCTTGTCTTGGTTCTCCTGGATGAGGCGGTTGACCAGGTTCATCTCTGTACCGATCGCCCATTTACTGCCTTTGGGGGCATTCTCGATTGTGCGAATGATAAAGCTGGTTGAACCGGAATAATCTGCCGCTTGAACAACGTCATACGTGCATTCCGGGTGGACCAGGATATTTATCTCCGGGTCTTTTTTTCGCAGATGCTCAACATGCTGGATATTAAACTTTTCGTGGACCGAGCAATGTCCCTTCCACAGGATTACCCTGACGTTTTCAAGGTCTCCGTCATATTCGAATTCGTTGTCGATGGGATCCCATACTGCCATTTGATCGAGCGGAATCCCCAGGGAATACGCAGTATTGCGTCCCAGGTGCTGGTCGGGCAGGAACAAGATGCGCTCCTTTTGAGTGAATGCCCATTCGAGCATTTTTTTGGCATTCGTTGAGGTTACGGTCGCCCCGCCGTATTGTCCGACGAAGGATTTGATTGCAGCCGTGGAGTTGACGTAAGTGAGCGGGAGGATCGTATCACCAAATGTCTCCTGCATGATATCCCATCCCCGACTCGTTTGGTCGATATCTGCCATATCGGCCATCGAACAACCTGCACGTAAATCGGGCAGAATCACAGACTGGTGGTCATCCGTCAGCATATCGGCAGTTTCTGCCATGAAATGAACCCCACAGAAAACAATTAGTTCAGCCTCGGGCCGCTCGGTACATATTTTTGCCAGTTTGAGGGAATCTCCCTTTGCATCGGCAAATTGGATCACTTCATCTTTCTGATAATGGTGGCCCGGCATAAACAGCCTTTCGCCGAAGGCGGATTTGATTTCTCTGACACGCTTTGCCATCTCCGCGTCACTCATTTCCGAGTACCGTTCGGGAAGCTGAACGGTGGATTCCTGTTCTAACGTTTCAAGCAATTCCATAGCTGGCTGCTCCTCTTTTATTTTACCAAATCTTTGACTGCTGTAAAATAAGGTTTATGCAGCTTTTATCTTAATATTATTACAAGCTTTTTTTCCCATCTACAAGATTGAAACTGATATCCAGCGCCGTGACGGAATGGGTCAGAGAACCGAGCGAAATGTAATCCGCACCGCAATCCCTGTATTGGCCGGCCGTGTCCGGTGTGATACCCCCAGAGAGTTCGACCAGGATGGAGTCGGGGATCATCTTCCGCAACTTGCGGACTTCATCCGGGGTCTTGTTGTCCAGCATGATGATATCTGCCTTAGCCTGTACCGCTTCGCGAACTTCTTTTTCGGTTTCACATTCCACCTCTACCCTGACCATCGGGCCCGTGGCAGCACGAACGGCCTCGACCGCCTTTTGAATACCTCCGGCAGCCACGATGTGATTGTCTTTGATCATCACCCCGTCATCCAGCCGGAACCTGTGATTATAGCCCCCGCCGCAGCGTACGGCATATTTTTGTAGAGCTCTCAATCCGGGGAGGGTTTTACGGGTGTCACAAATCCGGGTTCTGCTCCCCTGCATGGAATTTACGGCACGGGAGGTGGCTGTGGCAATGCCGCTCATATGCTGAAGGATATTCAGAATCACCCGTTCTCCGGTCAGCAGGGGACCGGCAGGGCCGGAGACTTTTGCGATAGGATCACCCGGTTTCACCTGCTCTCCGTCTTTCCTGAAGTGCTCTACCGTCATGGACGAATCCAGCATTTGATATCCCATTCTAATCGCCAGTACGCCCGATAATACACCGGTACCTTTTGCAACAAAGGTCCCCGAGCGGATCGTATCGGCTCCGACTGACGAGCTCGTTAAATCTCCGAAACCGAGGTCTTCTTGAAATCCGGCCTGCAGGACGTTCCGGAGGGCGAAGGAAATTGCGGGCTGAGAGGCTGAGGAACGGATCAAAATAGAGGATTGATTTGTTAGGATGACTGTAAACGACGGTTCATATTCTGTATATTACGCTTGTTGTCTACCGGGAATAATAAGGATATGAATTTTATAGATCCATTGAGGGCGGAAATATGATTTACTTTGACCATGCAGCGACCTCACCGATGAGTGAGTCTTCATTGAAGGCCTATTGCCAGGTGGCTGAAAAATATTTTGGCAATCCGAGCAGTCTGCACGACAGCGGTTCGGAAGCTGAGCGCGCCCTTGAAAGTGCCCGTAAAACGATTGCAAAACATCTCGGGGTCCAGGCGAAAGGGCTCCATTTTACCGGCAGCGGGAGTGAAGCCAACTTTCTTGTGATTGTCTCCCTGGCAAACGCCCATACCCGGCGGGGCAGGCATATTGTAACGACCCCGATCGAACACAGTTCCGTGCGCAATACGTTTAAATGGCTTGAAAAAGATGGGTTTGAAGTGAGTTATCTGCCCGTGAACAGCGAGGGACAGGTGACTCCCGAAGCCCTTCGACAAACCCTCCGGGACGATACGATCCTGGCATCGATTCAACATGTGAATTCCGAGATTGGAACGGTCCAGGACTTGCGATCCCTGGGAGAAATTCTTCGGGACCGGGAAGTCCTTTTTCACAGTGACATGGTTCAGAGTTTTGGTAAAATTCCGTCGGATCTACCGGGCTGGGGAATCGACAGCGCTACGATTACCGCCCATAAAATTCAGGGGCCGAAGGGAATAGGAGTTGCCTATATCGACAATTCCATCAATCGAAAACCGTTGATTCCCGAGGCGACCCAGGAACGGGGATTCAGGCCGGGAACCGTGGATGTTCCGGCTGCAGTGGCTTTTGCAGTTGCCGCCGATGAGATAATGAAAAAACGGGACGGACAACTGGAACGTGTCACAGCCCTCCGCGACCAGCTTGTCGGCCTTGTCCGCACGAAACTGGATTCGCTGGCTGAAGTCGAGGGCAATCCGGAATTGAATTCTCCGTTTATCACCGGAATCTCCCTCAAAGAGATGGAAGGACAACATGCGATGCTGGAGTGCAACCGCTTCGGGCTTGCCATTTCAACCGGAAGCGCATGCCAGGTAAACGAGCAAAATCCTTCTAAGACCATGCTGGCGATTGGGAAAACAGATGAGCAGGCCCAGAGGCTTATTCGCATCTCCCTGAGCGATTTGAATCAAACGAACGAAATCGACGAGGCTGTCGATATCCTTCATAAAGTAGCTGTTAAACACCGGGATGTTGTGACATTATGATGATATTCGTGTTTCTCTTTAAGAAAAGGGAGGGATCAGGGACTGCGAGGAAGTAAAAAGTGGAAGCTGTCGGACTTGGGTTTTTTAACCTCAGAGGCCAGTTTCTGTCGGTTAGTAGATGTTAAACCATTCATCTGAAAAATATAATACTGAATATAGAAGTCTGAGGACTGAAGTCTATCACCGGCCGGTGGATGTCCTCAAAATGCGAAAGTTGTTTATTTATTTTAACTTGTAACAAACTCATACAAACAAAAAGAATGTCATGTCTAAATCTTTACAATCATTTGCCTGGATTGCATTCGTAGTCGTTGTCATAGGCGCCCTGGTTTACGGGCTTACCAAGAACGACTCATCCCAATCCCCGTCGGAAACGGCGGCCACTGAGCGGCAATCCGCCCCGCAACAAGTATCCATCCTGAAATACAGTGATTATCAATGTCCTGCCTGCAAGGCCTATATTCCGCTGCAGGAGCAACTGAAGCAGGAGTTCGGTGAGATGGTTTCCATCGAGTACCGCTATTTCCCCCTGAACGGGCATCAATATGCTCATCTGGCAGCCCAGGCTGTAGAAGCAGCCCGCCTGCAGGGAAGCTATGAGGAGATGCATGACAAGGTTTTTGAGGGACAGGAAGTTTGGTCAAACGGCAACGCCGAAGAAATTTTTACCGGGTATGCGGAGGAGATCGGACTGGATATGGAGCAGTATGAGGAAGATCTCCACTCGGACGAGGTTCTCGAAACCGTAAGACTGCAGAAAGCCGAGGGAGAACGGCGGATGGTTCGGGCTACCCCGACGTTTTTTATCAACGGACAGAAACTGCAGCAAAACCCGCAGAATTACCAACAATTCCGCTCGATCGTAGAGATGTATATGTACCAATAGTCCATGATCTATGAATTTCTGAATAACTCGCCCAGCTTCGATGACTCTGTCTTTATCGCCCCGAGTGCGGATATTATCGGGGAGGTAACCATCGGCCCGGAAAGCAGTATCTGGTTTAATGCAACGGTCAGGGGAGATGTGAACCGGATCAAAATCGGTTCACGAAGCAATGTGCAGGACAATACCTGTATTCACGTAACCCGTCAAACGGGTCCGACAATTGTCGGAAGCAACGTCACGATCGGCCATAACGCGATGATTCACGGCTGTACGATCCATGACCGGGTGCTGATCGGGATTCATGCCACGATTTTGGATAAGGTGATTATTCACCCTGACGTGATGGTGGCCGCCGGAAGTCTCGTGCCTCCGGGGAAAGAACTTGAATCGGGTTTTTTGTATATGGGAAGTCCGGTCAAACAGCTCAGAAAGCTCACGGATAAGGAAGTTGAATCGATTCAGAAACATGCAGACAACTATGTTAAATATTCCCGGGCTTATCAGCAGAAAGATACTTACGAGAAAAATCCATTTTATGATTGATCCAGGGCTGGACAAAGCCCTCTGTCCCGTCTCCGCTTCCCAACCCCTTTCCGCCCCGTGCAATTTTAACTGCCTGTTTTGGCTGACAGGTTATAAACTGCCGGCCGGCGGACTCATTCCCTAAGATCCTGTAAAACCCAATCATTTGTCCGGTATCTACCTTCATATTCCTTTCTGTAAACAGGCCTGTTCCTATTGTGATTTTTACTTTATCACGAGGAACGGTTTGAGGGAAGAGTTCGTGGACCGCCTTTGTGAGGAGATCGATTCTTATCGGGAAACGGAGTTTGCGGATGAGACGGTCGAGACGATTTATATCGGCGGAGGCACCCCCTCGCTTTTAAAGTCTGCCGAAGTGGAAAGAGTGTTTGGTCATCTGCACGAGGTTTTCGACCTTGAACCGGAAGAGGTCACAATGGAACTGAACCCGGACGATGTGACGCCTTCATACCTGAGGGAGCTGCGGTCGATGGGAATCAACCGGGCCAGTATGGGGGTTCAGTCGTTCGATCCGGAACGGCTGAAATTTATGAATCGCGCCCACACGCCTGACGAGGCAGAGGCGGCCCTGTCCATCCTCCGGGAAACCGGCTTCAAAACGTTTACCGCCGATTTGATTTATGCCTGTCCGGGCCAGACACTTCAGGGCCTGGAGAAAGATCTGGATATTCTACTCAAGTATGACCCGCCTCATGTATCGGCATATTCCCTCACGATCGAGCCGGGCACACGCCTGGGGAAACAGGCTGAGCTCGGGCGGCTTGATCTCGTGGAGGATGATGTGGAGGCCGAACATTTCGACCTGCTGGCCCACAGGCTGGGGGAGGCGGGAATCCTGCGCTATGAAATCAGCAACTACAGCAAGCCGGGTTTTGAGGCCGTCCATAATACCCGTTATTGGCGTCACACCAATTACCTGGGCCTGGGTCCGTCCGCCCACAGCTTCTGGCGGGATGGAAGGCAGGGAAGGCGCTGGAAGGTGGTCTCCGATATCCGGCAATATATGACCCGCCCGTTTGAGGAAGTGCAGGTGGAACATGAGCCCTTGACTCTGCACACCCTGGCTGAGGAACGGCTGATGCTGGGCTTGAGAACCCGATGGGGAGTTGCCCTCGGGGAGCTAATGGATCGCTATGAGTATTCCCTGACGGATCAACAGGTTGAGTGGCTGCATGAGAAACAGAAGGAGAACTTGCTGGAATTAAAAGGCGGAGAAATCCGGTTTAGAGAGGCCGGCTTGAAGATTGCCGACCACCTGGTTGTGGAGCTTCTGACAAGACGGTAACAGTGTGCCAGGGGTACAGTGGAACAGTGTGTCAGTGAACAGTGTGCCAGGGGCGGGTTGCGACCAACTCTCTACGATTAACCGGCTGGTTTTAAGAGATCAAGTCAGGGTCAAGTTTGCGGGGATTGTTATTTGACGAGGACCATTTTTCGGGAGTGGATTTCATCATCGGTGATCAGCCGGTAGAGGTAGACCCCGGAAGCAAGCTCGCGCCCGTCAAATTCGAAGTTGTAAAACCCCGGCGGGTAGTTGCGGTCGGCCAGGGTGCGGACTTTGCGGCCGAGCGTATCGTAGACTTCCAGGCGTACGTGGGTCGGCCGGTCAATCCCGATTTCGAACCGCGTAACAGGATGGAAGGGGTTCGGATAATTGTCTGACAGCGTAATTTGTTGCGGAATCGCTTTATCAAGGGTGAGCTGATACCCTATGGTTTCCGTTTCGCTGTAATTGACAATGGCAATTCTCATCTCCCGAATCTCCCGCCAGTTCCAGGACGTTTGAAGTTCTATTTCGGGGGATATGGAACTGCCGGTGATCCATTTCATATCGGTTCGCCCGTCCGTGAATGTTACGACCAGTCCAAGCCCGACGTCGGGCCGCTCGTGCTTCAGGAGAACTTTGACTTGTCCGGTGATTTCCCCCAAAGGCCGGGCACGGTGAAAATTGGCCGCCAGGGGAGAAAGGCTCTTGCCTCCCAGGCTGTCGGGAACCTGCCGGAAGTCCTGATCGAATACGGGAGAGGGGTAATTCTCCCTTTCACTGAACCCGAAGGATTGAGTATACGAATCGGGACCGGATCCCAGGTGCCAGATCAGATTTCGGGTATGATGGCTGGCGAATGTCTCCCCCCGCTGATTGAGGCTTTGGCGGACGGCGTCGAGAAACGGCTTGTTTGCTTCGAGTTTGAATTGATCCCAAACGTCCACCCAATAGTCCATGCCAAAGGTCTCTGCAAAATAAAGCATCCAGGTTGCATGGTCGTAAGCTTTCGGGACCGGTTCGGAAGGAGAGCCGAATATCGAGTTGACAGCCGGTTCGGATGAATCGGGTCCGTCGGATTTAATGTAGTTGTAATAGTCGTTTATATTGTCAAAGACGATTTCTTCCATCATGACGGCATCCATTTCTACCCAGGCCGAGCAGCCGGATTCGCGGTTCTCCTCCTCCGAACTGCAATTCCACTTGTTCGTTGCATATTGGGTGGCATGTTTGAGTTCGTGAGCTACGGTCACATAAAGAGCACCGGTCCGGGGATCCTCGGGATGATGATTGGGTGGAAATCCTTCAAAATTGTTGTGAACCAAAAAATAGGTTGTGGACCCGGCCGGACACGCCGCGCCGTAGAAATCCAGATCTTTGAAATAGATGTTATAGGGTTGTACGGAACGGGTGAGAACCGGGTCTTCGAAACCGAGCGACCCGACCTGGTGATTCCAGGAGGAGTCTGCGGCAAAGGCGGCTCGCTCCACATACTCTTTCGACGGCACTGCGTGGGGACCTTCCAGATCATAGTGGAAGGTAAACCTTCCCGATTCGGTCGTAAACCTGTGTTCGGTGTTCGGCCGGCTGCAAGTGTCCTGGAGATAATATCCGATCTCTTCCCGGGCGGAAAGGCTTAACTGCTCGCGGACCCTTTCAAATTCGATGATCAAGGGAGTGAGGCAGCGAATCTGCAGGTCCAAAGGTACCGGGTGGAAACGATCCATGGCTTTATCGGGATCCAAGGCCACATAAAATTTCTGTAGAATATTCTGCTCGAGAGTCAGCTCTCCTTTCCGGTAGGCCCGGTCGATTTGTTGGAAAACCGGCTCGGTTGCCACGGTGTGACCGGATTCCGGAACCTGTGCCCGGGGAACTTCCGGAAGAACAGCCAGGAATGAAAGCAGAAGGATATGAAGGAGGAGGTTACGCAAGGAAAGTTGTGGATTCGGGGTTGGCCGGTTCGTATTGAAGTTGTATATCTGTATGCAGTTTTGAGTAAATAACCATAAATTCAGGATTGTGTTGTTCAAAGTTATTCAACAGACCGGAAGTCCGCCTGGAATACGGTTCAAAGCACAGGAAAATAGAATATTTTTTTAATGGATTCTGAAATCCATCAACCTGAATCAAAAGATTGATCGTTATCTGTGATGTACGAAGTCATCCTGTATTACAATTTTACGAAAATTAAAGATCCGGAAGAATTTTGCCGGGAGCACAAAAGAACTATGGAAAAACTCGGGGTAAAAGGCCGGGTCTATATCAGTGAGGAAGGAATTAACGGGACCCTGGGAGGCACACCGGAACAGGTGAGCCGGTATAAAACCTGGCTGCGAAGTATTGAAGGATTTGAAAATACCGGCTTCAAAACGGATCAGAACGAATCGCTTCCTTTTTCAAAGCTGATATGTAAGGTACGGGACGAAATCGTCTCTATTCATGTAGACGGACTGGACCCCGAAGAAGGAGGGCGTTACCTGGAACCTTCCGAATGGCGTAAAATGATGGAATCGGAACGGGATTTTGTGATGATTGATGTGCGCAATGACTATGAGTCGCGGATCGGCCATTTTGAAGGAGCCATTACCCCGAAGGTGGACAAATTTTACGAGTTTCCCGACTGGCTGGACCGCGTGGAAATTCCAAAGGATAAAAAGATCCTCATGTACTGTACGGGAGGGATCCGATGCGAAAAATTTTCGGTCCTTATGAAACAGAAGGGATGGAAAGATGTAAACCAGCTCCACGGGGGAATCCTGCGGTATGCCAGGGAAGAAGGAGGCAAGCATTACAAGGGAAAATGTTTTGTTTTTGACGACCGCCTGGTGGTACCGGTGAACAAGGAGAGCCTGGAGCCGATCGCCCGGTGTGATATCACCGGCAAACCGGCCGACAGCTATATCAACTGCGCCAATATGGAGTGCAATAAACTGTTTGTCTGCTCAGAGGAGGGTGCTCAAATCATGGAGGGATGCTGCAGCGAGGAGTGCCGGCAAAGTGAATTCAAACGGCCGTTTGATCCGGAGAACGCTTTTAAGCCTTTTCGAAAGTGGTATAACTATTTCGGGGAACAGTTTAAGGAGCGGAACTTGCAGGAAGAAGGCTAAAAGCTCCTGTCCTGCAACCTGCATTCCGCATTTTAATTTTCGAAATAAGCTCGTGCGATGGCTGTAAACCGATTCGGTTTGTCCAGAAAGGCGTAATGGCCGGCCTTTTCAATGACGACTAGTGCGCCGTTCGTTAGACCGTTTTCCATCCGCTCGGCCTGATAAAGAGGGGTGGACGCGTCGTCCCTTCCCCAAAGCAGAAGGATATCGTGATGGATCGTATCCAGTATGGAGTCAAGATGTTCGGTAACGGTGAGGACAAAGGTTTCCCTCATGACCCCGGATAATTCACGATAGTCTGATGAACCGAGCATTTTCCACAGAGGCGTTGCCCGAAGCCATTCGAGCGGCTTCGCCCGCAAAGGTGCAGGAAGAAGGTAAAAGGGTGCTTTTAGAATCTTGGCCAGGGTTTTTTTGAAATAAAACGAAGCACTTCTTTTGGGTTTCATGCCGGCGCCGCCGGTGATTAAAACCTTCCCGATTTTTTCCGAGATACCGGGCCGGGACAACAGTTTCAGGGTGATGCGTCCGCCGAACGAGTGTGCCAGCAGATCGACTTCAGGGGAATTGAGCGACCGAATAAACTCTTCGACGAGATCCGCATAGCGGTCGATGTTCCACGGTTCGGACGGGGCAGGTGAATCGCCGAATCCCGGCAAATCAGGAATATAGCAGGTCCGCAGATTGGCTAATGACCCGGCCAGGGGGATCATGACCCTTGAATTCGTTCCCCAACCGTGGAGAATGACAAGGGGCTTTCCCCGTCCGGTTACTTTATAACTAACCGGAGCTCCCCGATAGGTAAACTGTTCTGTTATTGGATCCATATGCTAAAAATACTGAAAATTTTGCTGTAAGGTTCCCGGCCGGTTGCGCTCATACAAATGGGGAGGCCGTGTTTCATAAATGATCGACCCGCTTCGGTTCGGATAGAGGGATTCGGGGCTTTACCGCAGGAAGGGATCGGCCCGGCAATCTAAATACGTGCGGACGGATTGAACCGGGTTCGGGCTGGAGGAGTGGGCCCCTATTCTGAAGGGGAAGGGGCTGAATTTTCTCCTCTCCGGTTTTAAAAAAAGAGACAGATGAGAAGAAAAATTTATTTTTTTCTTGAACGGTTACAGATCAGTCAGCGGGAGCGGATAGCGGTGGGGGTGTTGGCTGTGTGCGTGATCGGGGCAAGTACGGCAAATCTGCTGATTGAGCAACGTCCGGCGATAGATCCGGAACACTATGCCGAGCTGGACCAAATATTCAAAGAGCGAAGCAGAAGGCTTGAAGAGGAGAATCATGAGATCCTGGCAAGATATGAAGGCCGGTATTACGAGAATCATCCCCTGCAAGGTTTGACTCGGGAAACAGACACCCTTGTGGATCCTGGGTTGGCCGGTTCGGTCCGGGCAGATCGACAAGGGGTTGATGGCGATGCAATCAATCTCAACACGGCCGGCCGGGAGGTGCTTCAGCAACTACCGGGAATCGGTCCTGCCTATTCACAGAGGATCCTTGACTGGCGTAAAATACATGGAAAATTTACCTCGGTCGAACAGCTATTGGAAATACGGGGGATCGGGGAAAAGCGTCTGGAGGCGATCCGGCCTCTTGTCACACTCGAATAGGTTTCCGTGTGTTGCTCATTATTCAGCTTCCCTTGCAACCTAACGGATTCTAACCCGGATATCTCACAAATATTTTGTTGAATATATTTATGGGATATCCGGGCTAATGTACTTCTACGTGGGTCAAAACAGTTTAGAAACCGGGAGTTCATCCATAACGGGAGAATTACAGGAGGCCCGGCGTCGGACAGGTCCGGTGTGGAAAAAAGGCGAGGGACATATTGAGCACTTTGTTTCGTTAACCAATACTCGTGCATGTTCGATTCATGAAAATATGAGTGTCATGTCAACCATACTCTTATAGGGCTCCGCCGGCGGACACTTTTGCCTTCTGGCTTTTTATCAAACGGACCTGTTGTCTGAGTCCACCCTAACTTTTATATGAGTGTCCCGATTAATCCTGAAATAGTTTTAAATTGTACGTTATCTTGTTCCATACGAAAACCCGCAAAAGCAAGCGAAGGATTAAAATACCGGATGACTCCAAAAGAGACTTTTTAACAAGGTTTTGTATTTATCGACAACCTGATTCAGGAGAGTCGCAGAAGCAAGGCCTTAATCCATTATATTTCATTTTTTAATTTTCATACCTCATGCCAAACCGCATTTTATGGGCTGACGATGAAATCGATCAGCTTAAAGCACATATCATATTTCTTGAAGGGAAAGGATTTGATATCACTGCCGTGACCAATGGTGACGATGCAGTTTCCATGATCAAAGACCGGCCGTTCGATATCATCTTCCTGGACGAGCAAATGCCGGGAATGAACGGGTTGGATACACTGGAAATGATTAAGCAACTGCAGCCTTCGCTTCCTGTCGTCATGATTACCAAAAGTGAGGAGGAGTCGATCATGGAGAATGCGATCGGAGGACATATCTCGGATTACCTGATCAAACCGGTGAATCCCAATCAGATTCTTCTGACTGTGAAACGTATTCTGGATCACCGCAGGCTGAAGAGCGAGAAGTCGGCCCAGACGTATCTGCGTCACTTTAATGAACTTTCCGCCCGGTTTGACGAGCAGACCGACTGGGAGGGATGGATCGATATTTACCAGCAAATGACCCGCTGGGATATGGACCTTGAGCAGGGCGACGAGGCGATCCTTCAGGTGCTAAGTGATCAGTTTCGCCAAGCCAACCAGGCATTCGGCAAGTTCGTTGAACTGGAATATTCCTCCTGGCTGCAATCGGATTTTCCGGAACGCCCCCTGCTCAGCCACGAAGTATTACCCCGGTATGTATTTCCGAAACTTTCGGATCAGAAGCCGGTATTCTTTTTTTTAATCGATTGTATGCGTTACGATCAGTGGCTGCTGTTTGAAAGGATTTTGAGAAATTTCTATACGATCGAAACTGATTTCTACTACTCCATTCTCCCCACTGCCACACCTTTCTCCCGCAATTCGATTTTTTCAGGACTCATGCCCCTGAGTATCAAACAGAAGTACCCGGAGTTGTGGGAGATGGGCCAGGATGAAAATTCACTCAACCGTCACGAGGAAGAATTGCTGCGGCGGCTGATGAAGAGCAAGAACCTGAATTATTCTTTGAAATATGAGAAGATCCTGCAGGCGGGCGACGGACGCAAGCTTGCCAGCCATATTCTGGATTATACCCAAACACCTCTCAATGCCATTATCTACAATTTTGTGGATACCCTTGTACATTCCAGGTCGGATTCGGATGTTTTAAAGGAACTGGCTCCCACCGGATCCGCCTTCCGCTCTCTCGCCGAGTCGTGGTTTCAGCACTCTTCCCTGTTGCAGATCTTCAAGGAACTCTCCCATCAGGATGTGGAGGTGGTGGTAACAACAGATCACGGGGCCATCCGGTCGCTGCGGGATACAAAGGTTTACGGAGATCGGGATTCGGCAACGAGTTTGCGCTACAAGTACGGGCGGAATTTGAAAGCAGATGAAAGTGCGGCAATCTATATCGACAAGCCGGAAGATTATCAGTTGCCCGTGACTCCCCCTGCAAATAGCTATATTATCGCAAGAGAAAACTACTATTTTGTGTATCCCACCAACTATCACAAGTATCAGAACCTCTACCGGGATACGTTCCAGCATGGGGGTGCCACCATGGAGGAAATGATTCTTCCCGTTGCCACCCTGAAGCCGAAATAAACGTAATTCGTTGTGTTCTGTGAACCCTGGAATGGAGTTGGGGATACGGATCCTCATGCCTTCCGGAAACGGAGGGAAGGTCCGCATGGACCGGTTTCCCGGATCGGGCGAACCGTCACCGGAATTCGATAGTAGAAGGCTTTGCAAAACCAAGATTTTTGTTCAAGTTCAAAGCCAGAGGGATTTT